>JANXYE010000566.1 GCA_025350285.1 Chloroflexota bacterium | reverse complement strand
CGAGTTCGAGATGGGGCTGATGCGCCGCCTCGCGGAAGAGTGCGGGCGTCCACTCTCGGTGAGCCTCGCCCAGGCGGACGCGGCGCCAGAGAAGTGGCGCGAAGTCATCGCCTACATGGAGCGCGCGGAGCTCGACGGCGTCGATATGAAAGCGCAGGTTTGCGCGCGGCCGATCGGGCTGCTCATGGGCCTGGAAGCGACGGTCAACCCGTTCATGTATACGGAGACGTACCGTTCGCTGGCGGCGCTGCCGCTGGCCGAAAGAGTTGCGCAGATGCGGACGCCCGAGGTGCGCGCGCGGATGCTGGAGGACTACGCCACGCCGGCCCGTCAGCAAATGGGCGCGGCCGCCCGTTCACCGCACAAGATGTTCCGCATGGACGATCCGCCGAACTACGAGCCGGAAGCGGACCAAAGCCTCGCCGCGGAGGCAGAGCGCCGTGGCGTCGATGCGGGCGAAGTGATCTACGACGCGCTGCTGGAGAACGATGGCCACGAGCTGCTCTACTACCCACTCTCGAATTACTCCAACTTCACGCTCGATGCCGTGCACGAGATGAATTCGAGCAGCCGCACCATCCCCGGCCTCTCGGACGGCGGCGCGCACGTCGGGCTCATTTGCGATGCGAGTTTCCCCACATCGAACATCACGATCTGGTGCCGCGACCGAGTGCGCGGCCAACAGCTCCCGCTGGAGCACGTGATCAAGCGCCAGACGCAGGACACCGCGAAGCACGTCGGTTGGCTTGACCGCGGTGTGGTCGCGCCCGGCTACAAGGCAGACCTCAACGTCATCGACTTCGAGAAGCTGCAGCTGCGGCCACCGGAGATGCAATACGACCTGCCCGCTGGCGGAAAGCGGCTCCTGCAGCGCGCGGACGGCTATCGCTACACCATAAAATCTGGCGAGGTGACGTTCGAGGACGGCAAGCATACGGGCGCTCTGCCCGGGCGGCTCGTACGAGGTGCACAGCCGGCGCCGCGCTGACTGAACGTCTCCGCACGGCCGCGGGCTTGACCGCAAAAGGGGCGCGCCGACAGCCGGATAGGTACCGGGGCCGAAGACGTCGCGTGCCTAAACAGTTCCCCGCAACGCTCGCACCTGCCGTGTGTGGTCCGAGTCATGGAGCGTGAGGAACAGGTACCACGCGCGGCAGTTCAATTGTCCGAGAACAGCATGGCCCACCGTCACGTCGAGGTTAGGCGGCTCAGGAAGCTGCTCCGGCAACGCCCCCCGGCTCACCGACTCGACGATCAGCTGCCGCCGCAACTCGGCGAAGGTGGCCACACCCGCATCATCAAGGAGTCCACGCGCGTCCTTTGCTGCTGTTCGGCCTCGTGAAGTCGCCTCAATGATCGCCCGCACGTTGCGCGTGTACTTGAGCGCGTGCCGGGTCACCTCCGCGAGCGACCACGCTGCTTCGCCCTCGCCCCCGCCCGGACGCCTGGCCGCCGTTTCCTCGCTAACGCCTTCCAGCGCCCGGAGCAGTTCCGTGCGGGCCGCCGTCACGCTCGGCCAGAGGTCATACCAGTCGCGGTCTATCGAGTCGCCGATAAGTCTGGCGCGAGCTTCGTCGTAGGCAGTCGTCATGTCGAGCCCATTGTACTCCGCCATGCGATAGGGCGAGCCACGGTCGCCTGCCGCGCGCCTGGCGATCGGCGGCACCTCACCCCTCGCCCTTCGCAACAGCCCACACGCTCCGATGTCGAGCTCCACTCTTGACTCGCGGAAAGGGCCTAGACCAACACCCCGGCCGCCATCAGTTCGGCGACCGCGTCGTCATCCAGGCCGAGGATCTCCTGCAACACCTCGAACGTATCGGCGCCGCTCTCGTGCGCGGCAAAAGTGCGGTCGGGGCGGCGCCCATCAAGAAGCGCCGGGAAGGAATCGGCGGGCACAGGGCGCCCACCGGCCGAGGGCTGGGCTTCGCCGAAGAACCCGCGGGCGGCAACCACCCGGTCGCGGGTGACGAAGTCCCGAACGTCCTGGACGGCGCCGGCCGCGATCCCCGCGGCCTGGCAGGCAGCCATGACCGCGTAACGGTCCCGCCCACGGGTCCAGTCCTGAATGCCCTCGTCGAGCGCGTCCTGGTTCGCCAGCCGCGCTCCGTGCGTGGCAAAACGGGCGTCCGTGGCGTACTCCGGGCGCTCCATCAGGCCGCAAAGCGCTCGCCACTGATCGTCCCCGCGCACGGCGATAGCGATCCAGGCGTCGCCGCCCGCGGCCCGATAGATGCCGTGGGGCGCCCAGGCGCCGAATGGGTGGCGGTTGCCGGAAGGCGGGCGGGCGATGCCGTTCGCGAGCTGGTCTATGAGCCCGGGCGCCATCACCCCGAGGCCAACTTCGTACTGCGAAAGGTCCACATCGAGTCCCTCGCCAGTGCGGGCGGCATGTTCGATGCCTTCGAGGATGGCCAAAGCGCTCGCCAGCCCGCCGAGATGATCCGCGAGGGAGAAGCCGTACCCGAGGATGCGCCGGTCCGGGAAAGTGGTCATCGCCGTCACGCCAGTAAGCGCGTGGATCGTCGGGGCATAGGTGACAAAATCCTTCCACGGCCCGCTCTGTCCCGTTCCACCCATCGAGACCACCGTGATTTTCGGATGCAGACCAGCCAGGGACTTCCGGTCCATGCCCCAGCGGCCGAGCACTCCCGCACTGAAGTTCTCCGTGATCGCGTCGCATTTCGTGGCGAGTTGGCGGGCGAGTTCGCGTCCGCGTTCCTGGGCCATGTCGATGTGTATGCTGCGCTTGCCGCGGTTCCACCACGTGTAGAACGGGTGGCTCACATTGTTCATGCCACCGGAGCGAAGGGCGGTCCCGAGCTTAATCACGTCGGCGCCAAGGTCCGCGAGGAGGCGCGTGCCATGGGGGCCCGCCAGCACGTGAGTGAAATCGAGTATTCGGATCCCTTCGAGCGGGCGAAGCGGCGGTATCTTGACGGTCGGCGGGGGTGGAGCTGGCCGGCGCTCCCAGACGAGGTCGCGAATCTCGATCCGCGTGGCTGCTGGCGGAGGTTCGCCGTCGGCATCAGTCCGGAACGCGCGCATCGGGAGCCGCTGGACGCCCGCGCCGGCAACCTCACGCGGCTGGAGATACCCGCGCGCGCCGATCTGGGGGCTTGCCAGCACCTCCCGGAGTTCGAACACCGGGCTCCAGGGGAGGTGCTTCGCCTGGCCTTCCTCAAACAGCGCATTCGCCTCTTTCGTCGCCACCCATTCCCTCAAGGTGTCCATCAGGTACGGAAAGCGTTCGGTCAGGGAATCGAGGATGGGAAACCGGTCCCGGTCGGCGAGATCCCTCTCCATACCGTCGGCCGCCAGCCAGGGGATGATCTCCTCCATCAGCCCCAACGCGACGGTCACGTGCATGCCCTTGCCGTCGCGGTCCGGGTAGATATCGAAGGAGCCGGTCCAGAGCTGCGCGCCGCTCCGAAAATGCACCGTCGGCGCGGTGCCCCAGGGGCCAGCGGAGAACCACTTCATGAATGCGTATTCGGAACAGGAGGCCAGCGCTTCGAGCGTGGACAGGTCGAAGTGTGTGCCCCGGCCCGTGAGGCGGGCGGCACGGTAACCGGCTAACGCACAGACGGCTGCATGGATCCCGGCGACGTGGTAGGTCTGGTTGCCGTAGCCGGCGAGCGGCGGCGTTTCGGCGTTACCGCTGAGCGAAGCCCACATGCAGAGCGCGTTCGAAACCAGGTCGTTCGTCATCAGTGGTGGCGAGTCCCGCCCGCCGTGGGTGATGGAAACGCGAACGAGGGCGGCGTTAGCGGCGAGGCTGTTCGCCGAAAGCGGCTCGGCCCCGGGCGCCCAGTCTTCGATGAGGACGTCGCTCGCCAGCGCGAGCCGTTCAAGCTCGAAACGACCGCTGTCCGCCGCGAGATCGAGATCGATAACGCGCTTGCCGAGGTTGTACCAGGTCTCCTGGATGGAGACTCCGGTCTCGCCAAAAAACGGCGGTTCGGCGGCAAGTGGGTCACCGCCCGGCGGGACAACACGGACGACATCGGCGCCCGCCTCGGCGAGAAGTTTGCCGGCATAGGCGCCGGCCCAACCGCCGCACTCCAGGACACGGACACCGGCGAGTGGCGAGGTCTTGGGCACGTCGCGGATCCTACGGGTCGCGCGCGAGCCGTCAACCGACTCGCCAGCACGGGGCGGGGTCTGCTGGCGGGACGACGAGGCAGCGCAAGATTCGGGCCGAGACCGGCCTCGTCGCTCTCGTTGCCGGGAACTGCTATTGTTCGCAACCTCAGGAGGTTTCTCACCATGGCGGCTAACGACGACTGGCTCAAGCTCACCCCCGAAGAGGCGATCGAGACCGACATTGCGATCATCGATCCCCACCACCACCTCTGGGACAGGCCGGGTAACGAGTACGGGCTCCAAGAGCTGGTGGCCGACGTTTCGCAACACAACGTGCGCCAAACGGTCTTCATCGAGTGCACCTCGATGTACCGGGCGGACGGGCCGGACGAGTTCAAAGCCCTTGGCGAGACCGAGTACGTCCAGGGCATCGCCGCGATGAGCGCCAGCGGCGGGTTCGGGGCAACGCGCGCCTGCACCGGAATCGTCGGCACCGCGGATCTGCGGCTGGGCGATCGCGTCGTAGCCGTCCTTGAAGCCCAGTGCGCCGCAAGCCCAAATCGATTCCGGGGTATTCGACACCGGGCCGCGTGGCCGGATCGACGGAGCGTACCCGCCGGCCAACCGCAGGCAATGGACCACCTCCTCCTCGACACCGATTTCCGCAAGGGATTTCGTTACCTGCAGGGGTATGGGCTGACGTTCGAAGCCTGGCTCTTCCATCCCAACATTCCCGACGTTACGGACCTGGCGCACGCCTTCCCCAACACGACGATCATCCTCAACCACCTCGGCGGGCCCGTCCTCACCGGGGAGTTCGAAGGTACGACCGACCAGATCTTCGCCGGGTGGAAGCGCGATATCAGCGCGGTGGCCAAGTGCCCGAACGTGGTCATGAAGGTCGGCGGGATCCAAATGCCGTTGAACGGCTTCGATTGGCACAAACGCGAACGCCCGCCCACCTCGGACGAACTCATCGCCGTGAACGCCCGCTGGTACGAGCACGCAATCGAGGCCTTTGGCCCGGATCGTTGCATGTTCGAAAGCAACTTTCCCGTCGATCGCGCCTCGTGCTCGTACACCGTGCTCTGGAACCAGTTCAAGAAACTGACGAAGGGTTTTCGTCCAGAGGAGCGCGCGGCAATGTTCGCGGGCACGGCGGCCCGCGTCTACCGCCTGCTGAACGAATGACTTCCTGGTCAGCCCGGCGCACGCCGCGCCGACCCGTTGAGCACGAGCACATTGTCTATCCCCATCGAGGCGCGTAGTGTGCCCCTCATTCTGGGAATCGGCCGAATGCGTTCCCCGCATCCGTGCCGCCCACCAACGCTCTGAGGTACTCCTATGGCAACCACAACCAAGCCGTCCTACCTGGGTCTCCTGAACGCCATTTCGCTGGCCGAATCGGGCGCCGGCGTGTCACTCCAGGCCTGGGCCAACGCGACCCCGAACGACGAGCTCGCTGACGCGCTGCGCTTCGTCGCCGCCCGCGAGACCAGCCATGGCGACGTGTTCTGCCGCCGTATTAAGGAACTCGGCTTCGACCTCTTGCAGAAGCCAGATCCCGGCGCGGCCGAGCGCCTGGCCAAAGTCGCCAACCCGAAGGTTAGCGACCTCGAGAAGATCGGCCCGGATCGCGACGAGGGCCAGGACTTCTTCGGAGGCATCGAGAAGCAACTCGACGAAGGTATCTTCGACCCACTGACGGCCAAGCTGATGGTCTGGTACATCGGCGAGGAACGGGACTCGGGCAAGGTCCTCAATGAGGCGTACGACTGCGTTCGCTCGATGTCGAACGGCAAGTCGCCCAGCGCCGCGAAGGCAATGGCTCCCACCACGCCCAGCGCCGACGCGGATGCGATGATGGCCTGCATGACGGCGGGCTTCACCCGCCTGGAGAAAGCGCTCGAGAAGCTGGCCAAGGCGAAGTAGCGGCGACGCTGGCGTTTCCCGCGCGTTTCCTGGAACCCGCGACCGTTGGCGCCATGTTTGGTCGGCCGCCGATCCACGTTCCAACCAGGACGAGATGCGCGCTGAAGGGCGCTGGGGCCCTCCGGGCGTCTCTCAGTGCGTTGGTCCGGTCGGTGCGCCACGGCGGCCATTACCGGAGTGCTCGGATGGGCACGGCTCAACCGCCATCCCTGACTTACGGAGAAGACAATGCGAATCGGCGTTCACTTCAACTACCAGAACTACACCGACTGGGACCGCTTCGAAGCACATGGCGCCAGTCGTTCCGCCATTCCCGACAGCCAACTCTACGACGAAGAACTCCTCCTCGGCGGCCTCGTCGAGCCCCTCGGCTTCGATTCCTACTGGGCCATCGACCACCACTTTTCGCCCTACATCATGACGGGCGGCGCCCTCCAGCACCTGACCTACTTCGCCGGCAAGACGAGCCGCATCGACTTCGGCAGCATGGTCGTCGTCCTCCCCTGGTACGACCCGGTTGTCATCGCCGAGCAGATCAGCGTGCTCGACAACCTGCTCCAGGGCCGAAAGCTCACGCTTGGCCTTGGCCGAGGCGCCGCAAAACGGGAATTCGACGCCTACCGCGTGCCCATGGACGAATCTCGCGACCGCTTCGCCGAATCGCTCCAGGTGTTGCAAAAAGCGCTCTCGCAGGAGTGGTTCTCGCACGAAGGCCGCTTCTTCAACATCCCCGAAACGACCATCCGGCCACGTCCACGGGACGCCCAGCGGCTCCTCGACGGCATGCGCGTTGCCTGGACAAGCCCCGAGACCCTCCCGATCACCGCCAACGCCGGCCTCGGCATGCTGATGACCAACCAGAAAAGCTGGGAGGCCTACAAAGAGGATGTGCAGGGATTCAATGCCATTCGCGCGGGCAAGGGCTGGGCGCCAATCCAGCCAAGCGTGGCCGTCAACGTCTCCTGCTTCGACACCGAAGCCGAAGCCTGGGACACGATCCTCAAGCACAGCATCGAGGCCGGCATCAGCGTCCAGCGTCACTACGGATGGAAGGACGTGGAGCGTTTCAAGAACACGAAGGGCTACGAACAGTACGTCCAGTTCAGCGAGGCCGTAAACACGCGCACCCCAGAGGATCTCGGCGAGCGTGCCGCCCGGCCACAGGCCTGGGGCACCCCAGACCAGGTCTTCGAGAAGCTCAAACACATCCAGCGCATGACGAGCGCCGAAGAGTTCATGCTGAATTTCCGCTTCGGCGCCATGCCCGCCGCCGCCGCCGAGCGGTCAATGCGGCTGTTCGCGTCGGACGTGCTCCCGAGGATGCATTCGCTGGAAGCGCCGCTCCATGCGGACATGACTGGCGCGGCGGTCGCCGTCGCCTGAACCCGCAAAGCCAAAGGCGCAGCGACCCACGCCCGCGCCTCCTGGCCGGCCGATCCACGTATCCCGGGCGCCGGTACTGTCGAGAGCTGGCGGGCGACAACAACCCCAGCGCGGCTGGCCGGGCAACCCACTTCGCGCCCACACGGGCGCGGAACCTTGCTCAGGCCGCCGGTCTCCGAGCGAGCCCTCGCGGCCGGTGGCGTAGCGCGCTTACGGGCTCGAAGAGTAGGAGCCTTCGTCCTCGCGAACGAGACTCGTGAGCAGATTCTCGATCCGCTGCAGACGATGGACCGCGTCCTGTTCGAACGACTCGGTCGCGGAAGCCGTCCCGGCCAGAGCGGCGCCTTCCGCTTCGCCCTCGGTTGCCAGGGCAGGAGAAGCAGTCAGCTCAGGAGGTGGCGACTCCTCGACAGCCGGGATTCGCGCCTCTTCGACCACCAGGTCTGGCCTGGGCGTGTCGCTCGGGTCATCATTCTGCTCCGCCGGAGCGGCGGGTGGGTCCGCGTAAGCGGGGAGAGCCGGAACCAGATCCCAGAGCGCGCGTACCGTCACCTGTTCCGCGAACCGGAATATCGGCATACCAGCGATGAGCTGATCGACCTCCCGCGCGTCAGCCGCTTCGTAGACCGCCAGGACCGCGGCGCCCGTTTCGCGGTAGATCGACTGGAGCTTGCCCTGGTCGAGTTGGACCTTCACCGCGCGAAGCTGCTCGTAAACGACCGCCTGCCAGATTTCGTAAGGCATTCCCTGGGGCTGTCGCGTTACGAGACGGACCGAAAAAAGCATCCCCGCAACTGTACGCGTTCGTCCGGCGTGGGGCGATGCGCCCGGGGTAGACGTTCGTCAACCGCCGGAAGTTGAACCGCCAGCGGCCCACCGCGGCCGCGCCCAGCGGAGAAGGTCCGTTCGCTTGACGATGATCCCGCACACCGCCGGCTGGTACGTTCCGTCTTCGTATCGTTGGCGACGGGTGGCCGAGGTCGAAATCGCCTGTAGGACAGCGTAGCGCTTGGTCTGCATGTGGAAGCGCCGCCCGCCGAGGCCGATGAGAAACTCCGCGAGGCGCAGGACATGGGGCGAAACGCCTTTCAGCTTCGGGTCGTGCGGCCACCCGGTGTGCAGCGAACCCAGGCTCCGCGGATTGGCGGCCATAAGCTGAGCGAAGCTTTCGTAGATATCCTCGGGGCTTTGTTGGTTCGCCCGTCCGAAGCCCTGCCAGGCGTGACTATCGACCAGGATCGCCGGCTGAAAACACCTGGCGCCCAGGTACTTGATAACGCTCAGCCGCTCTCGCCTTTGGCTGTAGCCGAGCAGCCGCCACGGCCGAACCCGGACCGCCTGCTTCCCAACTCCATGGCAGGGAACGAGGCGAAGCTGGGCCACACTCATGTCTTTCAGGAACGCGTCCGCGCTCCAGTCCACCGCGCCAGAGTCCCCGAGAGCATCGAGAAGTCCGGCCAGGCCACGTTCCACTTCGGGCCAAAAGGCGGCCGGGATGTGAAGTTCGGTCCGCCGCGAGGGGAGCCGTTCCAGCATGGCATAGAGAACCAGCCGGGAGACTAGCGCCTTCCAGGCCGCGCCTCCATGGGCCTCTACTTCGTTTTCGAGAGCCCGTACGCCGGGAGCCATCGTCCAGTAGTCCGAAAATGGAGGGAACCCCTCGAACGCGGCCACGGCCGCGGCCAGCGGTGTCCTTTCGAGGTACGTCCGTTCGAGCGGACCCAGGCCGAGGACCAGCTTCTGGAGCCGGGAGCCGGCTTCGCTCGCGATCTCGCGGACGGCCGGACGTTCACCAGGAAGTTGAACGCGAAGGTCAGGTGTGGCGTGCATCTGGCGGATCGTAGCACCGGAACCATAGCGGCGCGGTGTACCAACGCAGGTTCTGGGCACGTCCTACATCCAGCGCGGGGGCCATGGGATTGAGCTTCCCGCCTGACGGATGCAATAGTGCCGCAGACACGAAACAGCCCAGGCCTTGGCGAGGGAGTAATCCGATGGTGCAACCAGAGTTTGAGGTGGCATCGCTCAAGCGCGTCCTGATAGCGAACCGCGGCGAGATCGCCATACGCATCGCCAGGGCCGCCACCGCCCTCGGCATCGATTCCGTCAGAGTTTACGCACCCATCGATTCGCTCGGCCTCCACACTCGGTCCACCACAGAGTCGCTGGAAATCGGTGGGCAGGAAGGGAGAACGGAAGGCCCCGTGAACGCCTACCTGGATGCGGCGGCGCTGATCCGGGCCGCAAAACTGAGCGGCTGTGATTGCGTTCACCCGGGCTACGGATTCCTTTC
>JANXYE010000545.1 GCA_025350285.1 Chloroflexota bacterium | reverse complement strand
TTCGTGATCGACCTCACCTAAGGGCCGAAAAGGCCTCGATTCGCGAGAAGGCTGACACTCAAGACCCCCATGTTATGAACATAAGTGCGTAGTTATGGATTAAACCGACAGGCTCCTAGGATTGGTGGTCGCTGGCTGAGCACACCGCGGCGCCTCATAGCCGCGAGTGATAACGAGCGGTCCAGTGTTCAGGCCGGGACCTGGCTCAATGGCCGCTGAGTTCGAGGCAGCGCGAGCGGCGAGCAGTCAAAGACCGCTCCGGATCCGTCGCGGCCAGGATTGGTGGTCGCTGGCTGAGCACACCGCGGCGCCTCATAGCCGCGAGTTTTGGTGTCAGAGCCGGGCTACCCCAGTTCCCGTTCGAGCTGGCGCAGCACTTCGATCGCTGGCCGGCGGAGCGCGGCCGCGAGCGCCTTCACGTCCTCGTACTCGGGCGCCAGGCGCAGGGTCCCGCCCCACTCCCGCACCTTCACCCGCACCGGCCCGAGCGATGTCTCGCGCGTCTCGATGCGGCGGGCGGCCTCGTAGCGGCGGTAGGCGGTCACCCGCACGCCGAGCGTCGTGGTCTCCGCCAGGAAGAGCGCCGCGAACCGCCGTTCCGCGTCGAACGGGACGAGCGCGCAGAGTTTCGCCGCCGAACGCCCCTTCTTCATGCCGATCGGCTCAAGCCAGGCGTCCAGGGCGCCTTCATCCAGGAGGCGGTCGCGTGCGTGGGCGAGGAGGGTCGCCGGCATGTCGTCGATGTTCGCTTCGAGCTGAACGAGTTCTCGCGTTTGGAGCCCGTCCTCCTCTGCTCCGAGCCGTGCGCCGACGAACACCCTAACAGCGTTAGGCCGGCCCGGAGGGTCCATCGTCCCGGCCCCCGCGCCGTGAGCGGCCGGGATTATGGTGACGGCCGACGGTTTCGCGACGGCCACGAGGATGGCCGCCCCGCTGGGCGTCACCAGTTCATGTGTCGCTTCGACAAACCGCAGCGCGAAGCGGGCGGTCTGAAGCGTGTAGGCCGCGGCCGGGCCGGGGGCGGCAGGGAGCGCGCCGTGTTCCGCCTTGACGATAGTCGCCGCGCCGACGGTCACCACCGGGCAGTAGGCCTCGGACACGTCCAGCGCCTCCAGGCCGAGCATCGAACCGACGAGGTCGATGACCGCATCGACGCCCCCGGCTTCGTGGAACCGCGGGTGGGGCGTGGCGTGTGCAAGCGCTTCGCCGGCGGCCATCGCGGCGATCGCGGCCAGAGATCGCTCCTTCACTCGCGACGGCAGGGCCGCTTCCATGACCATCGAGCGCATCTCGCCGGGCTGGTAGGTGTGCTCCTCGCTGATCTCGACGTGCATCTTCAGCGCGCGCATGCCCGCCCGGACCACCGGTTCGGCGCGCAGCGCGAACGGCGGCAGGCCCAGCGGTGCGAGCCCAGCCCGAATGGCCTCGATCGGGGCGCCGGCATCGATCAGCGCAGCGAGCGTCATGTCTCCCGCGATCCCCGAGAAGCAGTCGAATACCAGCGTCTGGCCGCGTTCAGTCACGGCGCGCCCCGGGGATCGGGCCATCAAGGGCGAGCCGGTTGATGATCGCCGCGAGGCAGCCGGCGCCGAAGCCGTTGTCGATGTTCATCACGGCGACGCCCGCGGCGCAGCTGTTGAGCATGGCCAGGAGCGGCGCGAGCCCCCCGAAGGCCGCCCCGTACCCGACCGAGGTCGGGACGGCGACCACAGGGTTGGAAACGAGGCCGCCGACGACGCTCGCCAGAGCGCCATCCATGCCCGCGACCACGACGACCGCGTTCGCCCTCCGTAGGGCTTCGATATGGGGCACGAGCCGGTGCAGCCCGGCGACGCCGACATCGAACACGCGCTCGACCTTCGCCCCGGCGAGTTCGGCGGTGACGGCGGCTTCTTCGGCGACGGGGATGTCGGCTGTACCGGCGGTCACCACCATGACGGCGCCACGGCGGGGACGGGGCGTCTCTTCGACCCACGCGAGCCGCGCAAGTTCGTTGTACTCGACCGACGGGAGCGCTCCCCGCAAGGCATCGAGTTGGGGTGGGTCGATGCGCGAGACGAGCACTCTTCCGGCTCGCCCGGCGATTTCGCGGGCGATTGCCGCCACCTGTGCGGGGGTCTTCCCCGGCCCGAAAACGACTTCGGGCAGGTCCGAACGGAGGGCGCGGTTGTGGTCCACGGTGGCGAAGCCCAGGTCGGCCAACGGGGCGGCGGCGAACCGTTCGAGCGCGTCCGCAGGGTCCAGCCGGCCAGCGGCGACATCTTCGAGGAGGGCGCGCGCGGTGTTTCGTTCCATACCTGTCAGTCTATAGGAAGCGACCGCGTGACACGGGGATCTCCGTAGTTGCGGCACCTGTAGGCAGCAGCTATCCGAACCGCGTTCGCCGCCACCGCGCCTTCGAAGGCGGTACCTATCCACTGCCCTCCGCCGCTTCTAGCAGCGCCCGAACCTCATTCAGGAGGATCGGCATATTGTCGCGCACCACGTCCCACACCAGTTGCTCCGAAATCGAGGCGTAGCCGTGGATGAGCCGATGCCTAAACGCGATAATCTGGACCGGTTCGGTAAAGGACGCGGCGAGTGACGCATCTATCTTCAAGAGTTGGTTCATCGCTTCCCCGCAGATTTCGAACTGTCGCTCCACCGCCGAGCGCAGCATCACGTTCGTCCGATATTCCTCAAGTGTCCGCCCGCTCGCGAACTCGCGGATGAACTCACACGCATCCCGGATATCGACAAGCAGCTTCAATACATCACGCCGCATCGAACAACGATTCCTCGGTCTCTTCGATCTCTTCGAGGAAGTATCGGTTTCGGATCGCCGAACGCTCCACGAGATCGACTTCGGTCCCAAACAACAGATCAAGATCAAACAGCAGGCCGAAATATGCGGACGCATACGCTCCCGGCTCGAGCGGCTGGAACTCGACCACGAAGTCGATATCGCTCTCGCCCGGGCGGAAGCGGTCGCCCGTCGCCGAGCCAAACAGAGAGAGGCGCTGGACGTGGTGGCGAACGCAGGCCGCGACCACGTCGTCCAGGCACCGCGTGACGTGGCTGTTCACGGCTCACCTCCGGGGGATCTCAGTGAAGGATAGCCGTACGGAGTTATCCGCGCCGCGTTCAGATTCCGCTTTCTCCTTTCTTTCGTTGCTTCACGGCCAGCGCGCCCGCACCCTGAGGGTGTGAAACGGCGCGCCTTCCTTACGGGTGTTTCCTCCTCCGCGTTGCTTGCGGCGGGCTGTGGCGCGGGCGGCGGTAAGGCGGTCGTCAAGATCGCTACGAAGTCCAGCGGTCTCGCCGAAGCGCCCGTCGCCACCACGCCGACCCCGGTCCCGCCGCCCGAACTCATCAGCTCGGCCGATACGGTCTTCCAGGGTGGCGCGGTGCTCATTTCGCTCGTTGGACAGGTGAAAGACGGCAGTGTGACGTTCCTGGAGCGCACGCGCCCCCTGGGCCAGGGCAGCCAGAGTATCTATTCGTTTGTCGGCATTGAGGCCGAAGCCCCGCCCGGTGCGCACCCGATGAAGATCGATTTCACGCTCGCCTCGGGTTCGAAGGGATCGCTGATGTCGCAGGCGGTGGTCGCGAAGACGAACTGGACGATCGACTCGATTATCATCTCCGACAAGCTCGCGGCGCTGTTGGACCCGAAGCTCGGCGCTGACGAGCTGACGGCCCTCACGCGCGTCTATTCGGGTATGACCTACGAAAAGCTCTGGAGCGGCGCCTGGGCTCAGCCCGTGCCCGGCGCGATCACCACCCGCTTCGGCGAAAAGCGTTCGTACAACGGTGCGCCAGCCTCTGGGCACCATTCGGGCACGGACATCGGCGCTGGTGCGGGGGCGCCCGTCGGGGCCACGAACTCGGGGCGCGTCGTGATGGCGCGGCAGCTCGCCCTGCGCGGGAACATGGTGGTGGTGGACCACGGTGGCGGGCTGTTCTCCGGCTACTCGCACCTCCAGTCATTCGCGGTCGGCGAGGGCCAAGCGGTGGCGGCGGGCGAGCTCCTCGGTTTCGTGGGTACCACCGGCCTATCGACGGGCCCGCATTTGCACTGGGAGATGGCCAGCGGCGGGGTCGTGGTTGATGGCTTCCGGTTTATGGATGGCACGAACGGGTTTTAGGCTAAAACTGAAGCGGGAGCTGCCTGGCAGCGGATGGTTAATCGCGTCGTCGATGCTCGCTTCGTGTTGACTCCCTTGCTCCCCGGTCACAGGTGTATCCGCGCACGCGTGACCTCCGCCGCCATATGCGACAGAATGCCGCCCGGAGGTCCAAGCGATGGACGACTCTCAACTCTCGCTCGCCGGGGTGCGCGTGCTCGAAATCGGTGGGGGCATCGCCGCCGCCTACGCCACCCGCTGGATGGCGGGCTTCGGTGCTGATGTCGTGCGTTCCGAAGGCGCGGACGGCGAGTTGACCGGGGACGAGGAGGTCTACCTCGTGGCCGGCAAACGGCGCGTCGCCGCCGATAGCGCGGAACTGCGCCGCCTCGCCCTTGCCGCCGATATCGTGGTCGAAGATCAGGCGCCCGGCGCCCTCGCCGCGACGGCCATGGGGCCGCTCGACCTGCGCGCTGAACGCCCCGCACTCGTGGTCGTCTCGCTCACGCCGTTCGGGCAAACGGGGCCGTACGCGGGCTACAAGGCCACGAACATCGTCGCCCACGCGATGGGTGGGATCATGTCGCTGACGGGGGCCGCCGACCGCCCTCCGCTCGTCAACGGCGGCTCGCAGGCGTTCTACCTTGCCGGATTGAACGGCTTCAGCGCCGCTCTCACGGCCTACTTCGGCGCGCTCGTCCACGGCGAAGGGGACTGGCTCGACATCTCCGCGCAGGAATGCGCGGCCGGGATGACCGAGCTCTACGCCCCGCGCACCGAATACATGGATCTTCCCGCGGGCTTGCGCTCCGGGAACCACATCTCCGCCGTCTGGGGCATCTACCCGCTCGCGGATGGCTTCGGCGGCGTCTGTGCCCTCGCCCGCCAGATCCCCGCCTTCTTCCGCGTCGTCGGCGACCCGGACCTCCAGGAGGAGCGGTTTGCGGACCCCATGCAGCGCCTCGCGAACGACGACGAGCTGCGCGCCCGCCTCTATGCCTGGTTCGCGACGAAGACGAAGCGCGACCTGCTCGAACTCGGCCCGGCGCACAAGGTCCCCTTCGGCGCCGTGATGACGCCGGCGGACCTGCTCGCCAACGAAAGCCTCGCCGAACGCCACTTCTTCGACGAAATAGCGACAGCCGGGCGTCCTCCCGCTCCCGTCCTTCCCCGGGAAGGAGGAGAGGGCCGGGGTGAGGGCCGCGTCCGAGCGCCCGGCCGCCCCTTCCTCGGCCTCCCGTGGCGGGGCGGAGACCTCCACGAACCCGGCGCCGACACCGAAGCGGTGCGGCGCGACTGGCTGGGAGGCCTCGCGTGAAGAAACTGCCGCTCGAAGGGGTCCGCATAGCCGACCTGACCATGATGTGGGCCGGCCCCTACGCCACCCGCATCCTCGCCGAGATGGGCGCCGAAGTGATCAAGATCGAATCGCCCCGCGCCTGGGACAACATCCGCACGCTTATCCCGCAGCCAGACGCCCCGGAACCGTGGAACAGTTCGTTCTACTTCAACTACTACAACCGCGATAAGAAGTCGCTGACCCTTGACCTCGCCCAGGAGCGCGGGCGGCAGGTCTTCCTGAGTCTCGTCGCGCACTGCGATGTGGTCATCGAGAACTACCGCGCGGATGTGCTGGACAAGCTGCGCCTGGGGTATGAGGTCCTCCGCGCCGCGAGGCCGGACATCATCCTGGTGAGCATGGCCGGCTTCGGCAAGACCGGCCCCGAACGGGACAACGTCGGATTCGGACCGATCATCGAACAGATGGCCGGGATGACCTCCCTCACCGGCTACGGCGGCCCCGAAAGTGAACCGACGAAGACCGGCATCTCTTACGGCGACCCGGTGGCCGGCATCGCGGCCGTGGGGGCGGTCGCGCTCGGGCTGATCCAGCGGCGCAAGACCGGCGCCGGGTGCTTCATCGACCTCGCCCAGCGCGAAACCATGGCCGCGATGATCGGCGAAGCGTTCGTTGCGCAGTCATTGCGTAGCGAGGGGCCGCTGCACTACGGCAACCGATCGCCACGCTTCGCACCGCAGGGTGTCTACCAGATGCAGGGCGAGGAGCAGTGGATAGCCGTGTCCGTTCGTTCGGACGACGAGTGGCGCGCTCTCGCCACGACCATTGGCGCCGGCGACCTCGCGGGTCTCCGGTTCGCTGAACGACTGGCCCGCCACGACGAAATCGACGGGCGTATCTCCGGCTGGGCCGCTAGCCAGCTCCCGCGGGAGGCGATGGAGACGCTCCAGGCGGCGGGCGTCCCCGCCGGCCGCGTGCTCGATACGAAGGAGATTCACGACGACCCCAACCTCGTGGCTCGCGGCTACTGGGTGCGGCTCCCGCATCCGCGCATGCACTCCTGGCGGCAGCCCGCCTCGGCCTGGCGGCTTGTGGAGGCGAACCCCCAGCTCCGCCGCCACGCCCCGCTCTTCGGCGAGCACAATCGCGAAATCCTCGGAGGCCTGCTCCGGCTGCCGGACGAAGAGATCGCCGCCCTCGAAGCCGCTGGAATTATCGCTGACGCTCCCGTGAACCCGGGCGTGGGCTAGCGTCCGCGAATTCATGTAGCCGTGGCGTTCCCTTCCCCGAAGGACCACCTGTTCACGAAGGGTCTCGGGGCGCACCACAACCTGGGGACAGACTCGGCCCGAAGAGCCGGGAGGAACACGCGACCGTGACGGTCGCGGCTACAGAAACCATGTTCTCCCTCGCCCGTCCTTCCCCGGGAAGGAGCAGAGGGCGGGCTGAGGGCTGCTTGTCACCCGGCGCGAAACTCCCTCTCCCGTCCTTCCCCGGGAAGGAGGAGAGGGCCGGCGGGGGGACTTTCCGTGCCCGGCCGGATAAGGAAGGCCGTCGCCAGGTTGATCGCCGCGACGCCGGAGAGCACGAGGAAGAGAAGCTGGAACTCGCCGTAGGTCGCCTGTTTACCGACGATCCCGGCAAGCAACGCCGTCCCGGCCACCGACCCTACGTAGCGCATCATCTGGTAGGTCCCGCTGCCCGAACCGGCCTCGGAAGGCGCCAGCGCGCGTAGCGAGACGGCCTGCTGCGGCCCGCTGATTAAGCCCAGCGACGCTCCGATCATCAGCAGCGGCACGAGCAGGAGCGGGAAGGGCGCACCGTTGGTCGCTCCGATGAGCGCCACGGATGCGAGCAGCATAATCACCGCTCCGATGCTCATCAGGGGGCGCGGCCCAACGCGGTCAGACAGCCGGCCGGCGAACGGGCCGATGACCACCATTGTCGCCCCGAGCACGAAGAGTGCCATCGCGCTGGCGAAATCGCTCATTCCCTGGAGGTCGCCGAGATAGATGGGCATGGCGATCAGGGTGGTGTACATCACGCAGTTGTTCAGCGCGTTACCGGCGGCGGGTGCGCTGTAGTTTCGCCGCGTGAACAACCGTAGATCGACGACACCGGAGCGTGTGCGCGCGTAGCGGATCGCGTAAACGGCCAGGCCGCCGGCAAAGAGCAGCACGGCCACCCCCGTCAGTGCCGGGATGCGCAGGCGCAGGGCGTTGCCGAACAGGGTGATCCCGGTAAATCCCGCGAGCAGCGCGAACAGCGAAACGGGGTCGAGTTTGAGGACCGCGCGCCCGGCCCCTTTATCGGCGGGCAGGGTGAAGACCAGCGCCGCCGCGAGCAGCGCCAGCGGCACGTTCGCGATAAGAAGCAGGCGCCAGTCGCCCGCCAACAAGAGGAGGCCGCCAAGGATGGGGCCGAGTGCGGCCGCGCCGGCGATAGCCGCTCCGCTCGCTCCGAGCACGGCGCCGAGGCGCTCGGGCGGCGTGTTCTTGCGCAGATAGGCGATCGCATTCGGGGTAATCAAAGCGGCGGAGACGCCCTGCAACGCGCGCATCGCCACCAGCACTTCGAAGTTCCAGGCCAGCGCCGAGGCAAACGAGAAGAACACGAGGACGGCCAGCCCGGCCTTCACGATGCGCAGGTGTCCGAACGCGTCGCCGAGACGGCCGCCAACCGGCTGACAGACCGCCACCGCGATGAGATAGGAACTGACGAGCAGCGTGATGGCGCCGGAACCGATCCCCAGGTCCCGCCGGATGGCGGGCAAGCCCACCGCAATCATCGTCGAGTTAAGCGGCGCGAACGCGCTGGCGAGGCCGATCGGCGCCTGTAGGCGGAAGCCCTGGGGCGCCACTGTCGCGCTCACCGAGTCCGCCAGACGGCGATCGTCGATTCGCGACCGCGCACCGGACCATCGTCTGGAAGGGCGTCAAAGGGCATGAGAGACGGCACGCCGGAAAGGTTATCAGATGATTAACGGTATCGTCGGGGACCGCGGGCGGCGCCATCGTGGCCGCTCCGTGAGGTCGCGGTACTGATCGAGCAGTCCTCAGTCTGACACCTCACTCGGAACTCGGTACTCGGTACTGACAACTTCGCCCCGTATACTTCGAGGCGCACTCTCCCTCTGGACGGTTCCCCATGCCCACCCTTACCCGGCCCGATGGCGCCAGCATCCACTACGAAGTCCACGGCGGCGGCTACCCGTTGCTCCTCATCGCCCCAGGCGGCGTCAGCAGCGAGGTCCGCTTCTGGGGCCTCAGTCCCTTCAACCCGATCACCGAGTTCGCCGACGAGTTCATGGTCATCGCCATGGACCAGCGCCACGCCGGCGCCAGCCCCGCCCCGGCCAGGCTCTGGGACTACGCCGATTCCGCCGCCGACCAGCTGGCGGTCCTCGACGCGATTGGCGTCGAGCGTGCCCACGTGATGGGCGGTTGCATCGGTTGCGCGCACATTTGGAAGCTGATCAGCGTGGCGCCGGCGCGCGTCTCGGCGGCCGTCTCGCAGAACCCCGTCGGCCTCGACGAATCAAATACGCCCGGCACGTTCTACGCGATGTTCAGCGAAACGATGCGCCTCGCCCGCGCCGAAGGCATGGCCGCCGTGGCCGCCGCCGCCGAAAGCAACGGGCTGTTCGTCCAGAACAACGCCGCCGGGCCCTTTTCCCAGCGCATACACGACGACCCGGCCTTTCGCGCCGAGATCGCGAACATGACGGTCGAAGGCTACGTCGCGCTCATCGTCCGCTTCCGCGATGGCATGTGGCCCGATACCCCGCCCTACTTCACCGTCTCAGACGAGTGGATGAAGAGCTGCCCGGTCCCGCAACTCGTGCTCCCTGGGAGCGACCCGTTCCACCCCACGGGAATCGCCAGGCGCATCTGCCGGGAGGCGCCGGGGGCGCGCTGCCTGGATATCGACTGGAAAGAGCCGGCGAATGTGCCGCGGACGGTCGCGACCGTGCGTGCCTTCCTCCAGGAACACACGCCGTAGGACCCATGGGAAAGACGCGAACGCTCGTGTTGCGGGGCGCCGTGTCATCGCTACAATCGTGCCGTGGCCATCTCCCACCCCTCGCCGCTCGCTCGGAACCTCGCGGAACTCTCGTTGCGCGCCTCCACGATCGCTATCGTCGTACCGCTCGTCGTGGTCACTCTCTGGTACGCCACCGGCCACTCGCTCGACGCCGGAGCGCGGGGCTTAGGGGGCCAACCGGCTCTCACCCTGGCCGTCGGTTCGTTCGTGCTTGTGCCCATGTTCGCGCTGACCGGCGCCGCTACCGCCGCGATCGTCGTAACGGGGACCGTCGGCGGACGGACGCGGCCAACCCGCCGGACCGTCATCGAGACCGCGTTTCTGGCGGCCGTCGGCGTATGGGCGTTGGTCGCCGCAATCGCCTACGACGCTATCGTCATCCCCGCCATCACCTGAGGCACGAAACGCGCTCCGCCGCTACGCTCAGGCCGTGACTCCGCCCGTTGCTGTTGTCCCCTACGACCGGGCTCGCCACGCGGATGGCCCCTGGCGCGTGGTCAAAGCCGTCTTCGCTGAGTACGGCTTCCCCTTCGACGAAAACGACTACGACGCGGACCTTCTCCATCCGGACGAGCACTACGAAGGGCAGTCCGGCTGGTTCGCGGTCGCGCAAGACGCCGCCGGCGAGGTGGTCGGCTGCGTGGGCCTGACGGACGAGGGTGGCGGCCTGTTCGAGCTGCACCGGCTCTACGTGCTCGCGGAGATGCGGCGAACTGGGGCGGGAAGCTCGCTGGTGCGCTGGGCGCTCGACATCGCGACCGTTCACGGCTGCGAGCGGATGGTGCTCTTCAGCGACATCGCCTTCGAGGATGCGCATCGGCTCTACCTCCGTTTCGGTTTCCGCAACCATCGCTTCCGCTACGCCCCGGACCCCTGGCGGAGCCGCGAATGGGGCTTCGAACTGGAGCTGTCGACCGCCGGCCCTCTCCAATGGACATCCAGTGCGGGCGTGCCCTAGCCTCCTTCTCGAGGTCAGTGAAATGAAGGTCAGCAACAGCTCCACCATCACCTCGGCGCGGGCGTAGAGAACTTCCGCCGGGAGTTCTCGCGAAGCCGGCGTGCCGCCAGGCGGCCACGCCGCGGCGCTCTGTGCCCTCGCGAGCTCCGGCCACGCCTCTTGTTGCTGACTGAGGTCTTCATTTCATGCGTATCCCTTATCCGAACACCGGGCTCTGGCGCCATGGCGATTTCCTGCGCCTCTGGACCGGCGAAACCATCTCCATCTTCGGCACACTCGTCGGCGGGTTCGCGCTCAAACTGACCGCGATCATCTGGCTCGGCGCGGGCGCCGGACAGCTCGCCCTCCTGCAAGTGTGCGAGATCGTCCCCGCCTTCCTTCTCAGCCTGACCGCCGGGGTGTGGGTCGATCGGCTGCCCAAACGGCCCGTGATGATCGCCACCGACATTGTCCGCTTCGCGGCGCTCGCGACGGTGCCCGCGGCTGCCCTGCTCGATCTCCTGACGATCGCCCAGCTCTCCCTGGTGCTCCTCGTGACGAGCGCCATGCGCGTCTTCTTCGATGTCGCTTACGAGGCCTATCTGCCGACGCTCGTCGAACGCGAACAGATCATCGAAGGGAACGCCAAGCTCACGGCCAGCGCTTCCGTGGCCGAGGTCGGTGGGTTCGGCGCGGCTGGCTGGCTCGTACAGCTGATCAGCGGCCCCGGAGCGGTCTTCGTTGATGCCGTTTCGTTCCTGTTTTCGGCGTTCTTCCTTGGCCGTATCCGCAGGCCTGAACCGCCGCCCGTGCCCACGCACGAACGCGAACACTGGGTGCGCGAGGCGGTCGAAGGGATCCGCGTCGTGAACTCCAACGGCGTGCTTCGCGGCCTTGCGGCGGTGAACCTGCTCACCCAGTTCGCGATCGGCATCATCGGCGTCAGCTTCCTCGTCTACCTGACGAAGGACCTCGACTTCGAACCGGGCTTCCTCGGACTGATCTTCGGCATCGGGGGCGTGACTTCGCTCTTCGGCAGCTTCGTCGCCAGCCGCCCCGGCATCTACCGGGCGCTCGGACCGGCGCTGGTGGCCGCGCTGTTCATCCGCGCCGTCGGAACGTCGTTCATGCCGCTCGCGTCGAGCGTGTCCGTGCTCGGGTTCGCGTTCCTGATGCTCAACCAGGTGGTGACGGACCCCGCCTGGATGTTCTACGAAATCCACGAAGTGAGCCTGCGCCAGTCGGTCACACCCCAGCGCCTGCTCGGCCGCGTGAACGCGACCTTCCGGTTCAGCGGCTTCGGCGCGAACCTCGTAGGCATCGGCGCGGCGGCGGCGATTGGTGAACTCTCGAGCGCGCGGGCGGCGCTGTTCACGGCGGTGGTCTGCATGTTCGTGAGCGGGGTGGTGCTGCTGCTGTCGCCGGTCGCGCGGCTCATTAGTCCGATGGCTGCAAAATGAATCCTGTTACCTTTATACGTTCAGCACCCATCGGTTTTATTTCATAGTGCTGCCAAGGTGGTTCGTCGCTTTCCCAATGCCGCAAAATAGCCGGTAAACTAAAGGCCAGCAATCTAAGTTGCGCCTTACTACCTAACTCGAAGTCGCTAGGTGCCCCAACCCAGATCGTTCTCACTCCAGCTGAAATGATTTGCCGGGCATGGCGGGTACGGGAATCGTTGTCTTTGTGAACCCATATCCCATTGCGAGCAGATGGCCACGGGATTATATGTTCGTCATCCAGCACATGTTGTAAGGCTTTTAATTCCGGAATATCGTCTTGAACTATAATGTTATACCCGACATCCTTGAGAGCCCGGGCCACAAGCGGGCTTAGAGAATTGTCAATCCAAATATGAGGCGGCTCAAGCAGCAACACGACTCGCCCAGTCAAGGGCGGCATGCATTTCCGTTTCGGTGATTCCATAAGCCTGCATTACAGTAGGCTCTGGGTCTCCGCCCTTTACCATGTCGGCAACAGATTGGGCAGGTATACGCGTACCTTTGATACACGGTTCTCCAAATTGCACTTTTGGATCAAGCACGATGAGTGGGCGGGCCTCCCAAGCAGTAGCTACGTGATTCTCGAATTTCAATCCTGAGACAGGAACGAGATACTCAGAAATTATCTCCATCGCTACCTGGCCGTAGCGACTTGCCGCAATCAGCATGCCCCGGAATCGAGTGAACACCTCCGAACTGAATGTCCAAAGCTCTTCGCGAGCGAACGGCCTGGGATAGGTTGTTTCTTCGCGCAACCATTGTTCCGCTTGACGAATGTCCCTCCAGCTTATCTTGGCGGCTCGGAGAGCCGCCACCACCCTCAACGACACGAGGTCTTCAAAACTCAGAATCATGTCCCAGCCGCCCACCCCCGCAAGACTAGGGCTCGCCATCCCGCGCCTCGCCCAGCGGATGAGCGTGCGAGACTGAACGGGATACGCTTCATGGGCCATTCGGGCGGCGAGCAGGAAGCGCGCGCCACTTGGGGGTGCATAAATACCGGTAAAGTTATGGCTGGGCATGCCAACTCCTCGCCGTGGACACGCTAGTGCCACGGCCTGCGCAATAAGGTTCAGCCCGTGGCGTAACACCCGGAATCTTACACGTCAGAGAGGCCCGTGACACCAGGGGGGCCTCTACTCATTTCCCGAGCGGCGAGTGAGCGCCTTGGCGGCGCTACCCTGCCCTCGATTAGCCGGAAGATCGGGCCCGCGTCCTTGCGGTGGTTGTACCGGAAGGCGTAGGCGTTCACGCAGCTCTGAAGATGCGCGGCCCCGACCGGGCGATTCATGCCCGGATGCCGCTCTTAAGCAGGCTCCTGAAGCCCTCGTTGGACGTACCGCACCCCCGCACAGTACCGCGACCCAACGGGAGCGGCCCCTTCCGCCACCTCCGCACAGTACCGCGACCTCATGGGAGCGGTCGCCACCCTCCACCACCATGCCCAGCCCTCCCGATCACGTGTCCGCCCACTCCGGGCGCCGCGCCATGAGCCCCTCCGACCTCTCCCGACCCGGCTCCACCCTCACCCAATCGCCTCACCCCGGCCACCCCGACGCCAACACCCAATCCCACACCGGAGCCTCACTATGTTCGGAAGACCACCCACCTGCACCGCCACCCTCCCACGCAGCGGCTACCGCTGCCGTTTCGCTGCCCGCCGCGAAACCGGCCTCTGTATCAACCACGATCCCGCCTACCGCGTCCAGCAAGTCGCCAACCGCACGAAGGGGCTCGCCCTCGCCGCCGAAGCGCGCGCGCGCCGCGCCCAGTCACCGCTCTACACCTTCAACATGGACCTCTCCGACCGCACCGCCGTCCAGGCACTCCTCGATACGATCATCCGACTTGAACTCTCCGGACGAATCCCTCTCGCTCGCTCCCGTAACCTCATCCGCGCAATCGCCATCGCCACCCGTAACTTCGACCCACCGGCACGCACCCGAGACGGCAATCGCCGCAGCGCACACAACTACACGGACTACGTCCTCCGCCAGCGCGCAATCCAGCGCCGGGTCGAAGCGGTCCTCGCCCGCGCCGAGCAGCACGAAGAATCCGGGCCGCGCTCATGAACCTCACCGTTCAGTCACCCCCG
>JANXYE010000461.1 GCA_025350285.1 Chloroflexota bacterium | reverse complement strand
ACGATGCAGGCCCCTACCGCTGTTGCCCTGGGTCCGGGCGACGGATTCGAACCCGATGTGCTGTACCTCAGCGCGAACCGAATTCACTTGCTCCGGCGCCGCCTCGTCGATGGCCCGCCGGATATCGTTGTCGAAGTCTCTTCGCCCAGCACCCGAACGTATGACCTTCGGACCAAACTGCCGGTCTACCTCGCGGGCGGTGTGCGCGAGGTCTGGATCGCAGACCCCGTCGCGGCCTTCGGTGAGCGCATCCCTTCGAACATCGTCGAGGTCGGGACAGCCGGCCTGGAGGGGCTACCCCCGCCTGCCCCAGATTAGCCGCTGGCACTCGAAGCGCCCGACGCGTTAGCGTTGATCGCGATGCCGACCATCACCGCACCCACAACGGACGTCGATATCGAGGCGCTCAAGCGGATCCTCCCGCCGTGGGCCGTCATCCTCCACAACGATGAGCACAACAGCATGGACCACGTCGTCCGCTCGCTGCTCAAGAGCGTGCCCGTCCTCACCGAGGAGATGGCCGGCGAGGTCATGATGATGGCCCACGAGCATGGCCAGGCGATTGTCACGGCCTGCCCCAAGGAGACGGCCGAGCACTACCGGGAGCGGCTGGAGAGCTGCGGCCTAACAGCCACGATTGAACCCGTCGCCTGACAGTCGTATCAGTACCGCGACCGCTCAGGAACTCCTCTTGGTTGGAGGGATGGGGAGCGGCGCTGGCGTCACCTGGCTGCCAGCCGGCGCCCACCGCGTTCTCCGTCGCGCTGCTGAACTCCGCTGGCTACGGACCTGGTGGAGGGGCGTCGTCCGCCGGGGCCTGGGCGACGACGTGAATGACCGGCAGGCCGAAGCGTTTCAGCGCCTTCGACACCAGGTCCAACTTCAGCCAGCGCGAAATGCCGAGCGGGAACGTGCAGATGATGAGGTTGTCGTAGCCGGGGTTCTCGCGCAGTTCGGTGGCGATGGCGGCGAGCGGCGAGCTATCTCCGATATCGCAGCGGACGAGGATGCCCCCTTCCTCTTCGATGAGCACGCTTGCCTCCCGCGCGCGCGCCCGGGCGAGGCCTTTGCTCGTGCCGGGAGCGCGTCCGAAGAGGTGCCGCACGGGCGTCGCTGGAACAAGCACGCCGAACTCTGAGCCGGGGTAGATCTGGACGGTCTGGCGGATGCGGCGGCGCAGCTCGGGGCTGGTCGAAGTCTGGTGGGCGACTACCAGGTAGCGTGCCATCGCCGGTCCCCACGCCTTCCCGGCCAGCGTCTCTGGCGTCCGTGAGGACCTATCATACGCCGCGCGTAGGCATCAATACTCGGCGTCCTCGGCCACCTCGAAGCCGTCTTCGGGCAGCTGGTTCGCGACCAACGACGACACCAGGCCGAGCACAAGCAAGAAGAGGCCCAACCCCGCCGTGACCGCGTAGTTGCGCTGGGGGACATCAACCAGCTTCCCGATCAGCGTGTGAAGGTCGTCGCTGAAGGGATCGCCGCTCCAGACGTTGCCGAGCACCCAGCCAACACCAGTGGAAAGCAAGAGCCCGGCCAAGCCGGCCACCAGCGCCGCCGTGCCCAGCGCCCGGACCCGCCCGAACCCGCGGTTCCGGACCGCGGTCGCGAGGGCGAAGACGCTGACGAGCAGGAAAAGGATGAGCGAAGCGGTGCGTGCGCTGTCGTGAATGTCCGCGGAGAGCCAATCGACCAGCTGTTCGAGCACGCCCTGGGCGGAAAAGAAGCTCAACGACTGCTTGCCGTTCTGGTCGAAAGCGGAGAGCCCATCGGTGTAGACGTAGGCCGAGGTCCGTTCGAGCAGGAGCTGGCGGAACTGGGCGTCGGTCGCGTTCGTCACCTCTCCGCGGGAGAAGGCGATATTCAGCGGGTAGCCGGGGATGGTGAAGGCCGTTTGGGTGCTCGCGGATGCCGTCTGCTTGAGCAGCGGGCGGTACTCGACGATCACCTGGTCCACGTCCGTCAGGGAGGCGACGCCCGCCTCGATGAGCAGGCGCGCGTTCCGCTGCTCCGTCGATTGGCGCACGCTCATGGCGCCGATGAAGAGGAAGAGGAGGAGGGCGAGGGCCGCGGTGTAGCCCGCCCGGCTGCTATCGAGCGATGGGCGGCGCGCGCTCAGCAATTTTTCGCGAGAAGTGGTGCGGGTGCGGCCTTTGTGGGCGAAGAGCGGCATTCAGCCAGCCTACAACAGCCGCACGACAATCGTGCCAGCGAGGCGGTCCTGGAGCGTGCGGCGCTTCGAATCGAAAACGGCGATAAGCAGACCGAGGACGCAGAGGGCTAGCCCAGCCCCGATAGCGCCCGCGGCGATCGGTGTCGAACGGCGGAAGAAGAACGCGACCACACCCCCGGCGGCGATGAAGACGACATAGAGGAGAATCCCGAGAATCCGGGCGACGGCGCCAAGCACGCCGAGCGGCCGCCCATCGGAGCGGACGACCATGAGCTGCATGATGGCCGAGCCGATGGTCTGGCCCTTCCACGCGAAAGCGATGAAGAAGTAAAGCAACACGGCGGGCAGGATGCTGCCGACGCAACCCCAGAAGAGGTTGAGCGACATGGTCGAGGCGTCACGCCGTTCGAAATCAGAGGAGATGAGGACGATCAGCGAGCCGGCCGTGACGAGCAGCGCGCCGAGAATGCAGAGCACGAAGAAATCGAGCGTGGCCGCCGCAAAGCGCGATTCAAACGAGGCGTACTGGATGCGAATGGCGGGGCGGGCAGGAGGGGCCGTGCGCCCGGCGGCGCGTGTCACGGTGCTCACGGTCATGAGCGTGAGTGTATCGCGCGGCGGTTCAGCGGGACAGGAAAGGGAAGGGTGGTTAACCGCCGCGGCCGAGTGTAGGCGTCCCGGCGCTATCGCAGGCCCCCCCGTCCGCCGCGCCACTCTCCGTCGCCGATTTTATGACCGCGAGGCAGGCGATCGACCCCTACCCCGCGAACGCCGGAGTCGCGGCCCCCGGTGGCCGCTGGCGTAGCGGTAGGCTCTCGGCGTTCCGAGCCCGCGGCGGTACCGCGCTTCATGGGAGCGGTCGCCTCATCGCCGCCCGTCGCCAGGCGTCCCAACCCGGCCTGCTCCAGTGGGCCGGGCCGCGGCTCGATGTTGCCGCTATACTCCCCCGGCAACCTGGGCCGCGAACCGCCGCGGCACCTACCACCGGAGGAAACCCCCATGGCTATCGATTTCGAAGTCCCCGCCGAAGCAAAGGCGATTCGTGAAAAGACCCGCAGGTTCGTGCAGGAGTACTGCATCCCGGCCGAGAAGGACCTTGGCAAGCGCCCCCTCATGGACATCGTCTGGGACCTGCGCCCGAAGGCCAAGGAACAGGGCCTCTGGTGCCCGTTTATCCCCGTCGAACACGGCGGCATGGGCCTTGGGCCCCTGGCCAACGCGCTCGTCCAGATCGAACTCGGCGAAAGCCCTCTCGGCGCCCTCGCCCTCAACACCCAGGGCCCGGACGACGCCACGATGCTCACCCTCCTCGTCCACGGCACCGACTTCCAGAAGGAGAAGTACCTCAAGCCGCTGCTCGCGGGTGAAAAGCGGATCTGCTATTCGATGACCGAAAAGGCCGCTGGCGCCGACGCTACCGGCATGCAGACCGCCGCCGTGCGCGATGGCGACAACTGGGTGATTAACGGCGAGAAGTGGTTCAGCAGCGCCGCCAGCGTCGCCGATATCGCCCTTGTGATGGCCAAGACGGACCCGGATGCCCCCCGCCACCAGCAGTTCAGCACCTTCCTCGTCGAGCTGCCGAACCCCGGTTACAACATCGTCCGCAACATCGCCGTGATGGGCCACGAAGCGCGCCACGACGAGTTCGGCGGCCACTCGGAAGTCATCATCAAGGACCTTATCGTGCCGGCCGCGAACCTGCTTGGCGGGCAGGGGCAGGGCTTCAACATGGGCCAGCACCGGCTCGGCTACGGTCGCCTCCGCCACGGCATGCACAACGTCGGCATGGCCCAGCGCGCGCTCGATATGGCGGCCAAGCGGGTGACCGAGCGTTCGACCTTCGGCAAGCCGCTGTCCGAACGCCAGGGCGTCCAGTGGATGCTCGCCGATTGCGCCAGCGAACTCTACATCGCCCGCCTGATGCTCCTCCATATCGCCTACAAGATGGAGAAGGGCCTGGACATGCGTCAGGAGAACTCGATCGCGAAGGTCTACCTCGCGCACATGGTGCACAAGGTGGTGGACACGGCGATCCAGCTCCACGGCGCCCTTGGCTACAGCCACGACACGCCGCTGGCCAGCTGGTACACCTCGATCCGCTCGCAGCGCCTGGTGGATGGCCCGGACGAAGTCCATCGCTGGACCGTCGGGCGCAACGTGATCAAGGCCTACGAGCAGTTCGGCACCACCGCTTCGGCCTGCGGCGGCGACCTCATCTAAGCTCTCTGCGCCTGGCCCGCCCGCCCTCACCGCCGGCCCGGCCGGAGAGGGGGAGACGGCCACGTTCGAAGCAATGACCCAACGCAAACTCGTCGGACCTGGTCTCCCCTTCTCCCGCGAAGTCGGGAGGAGCAGAATCCCTACCCGGGGGATGAGGGCGCGCCCGCCGTGTGCCATAATGGACGACGCATGGACGCCCCCAGGATCCGCTACGCCACCACCAACGACGGCCACGCGATCGCCTACGCGGTCAGCGGCTCTGGCCCGCCGCTGATTTCGGTGCCGGCCCCGCCGGACAACCACATCGGTCTCGAATGGGACCAACCGGACCGCCGGGCGCCGATCGAAGCCATGGGCCGCTTCCGCAGCGTGGTGCGCTTCGATGGCCGGGGCACCGGGCTCTCGGACCGGGAGGCGGACGACCTCTCCCTCCCCGCTCGGCTTCGAGACATGGAGGCCGTCGTCGAGGCGCTCGGTTCGCCCCGGTTCGCCGTCCTCACCGGCGGACACGGCGCCCAGGTCGCGGCCGCCTACGCCGTTGCTCACCCGGAGCTGGTCACGCACCTC
>JANXYE010000451.1 GCA_025350285.1 Chloroflexota bacterium | reverse complement strand
CCCGGCGGAGTTCGGGCCGTTCGCGCTGAAGCTGCGGGAGAAGCTCTCGGATTCGCCGGCCTGGGCGGCGCAGATGCTACAGGAGCGCTTCGGGAAACTGGGGATGGTGGCGTTCCGCATCCGGCCTACGCGTCTCCACGGTCGCGCCCACGAGGCTTCGTAGCTAAGGACCGTGTTTCAACGCCAAGCGGCCAAGAACGCCAAGTCCCGATTTATGTGGCTGCCCCGATAGTCCGTTCAGATCGGCAGCCAGTGAACCACTCTGCCGCGCATGATCTTCGCCAATTGACCCTGCTCCCAGAGATATTCGAGGTGGGCGAGGGTTTCGCCGACGGCGGCACGTTGCATGAACGGCTCGAAGTCCGTGAGCATGCCGGTCGCCCACTTGACTCTGCCAGCGACATCCCAGGCGGTTGAGCCGCCGGAATCGACGCATTTTCGCATCTCTTCGAGCCGCTCGACGTGATGGACCTCGATTTCGCGCAGGCGTTTGGGCAGGTCGGTGATTTCGAATTCGTGCGCGGGGAGGATGTACTTTACGTCCAGCTTTTCGAGCTTTTCGAGCGAGCGCATGTAGTCGCCAAGCGGGCTTCCATGCGTCTGGGTGTGGATCGAAACGTTCGGCGTAATCGTGGGAAGCACATGGTCGCCGGTGAAGAGCACCTTGTAGTTCGGCTCGTACAGGCAGATGTGTCCCGGGGAATGGCCCGGCGTCCAGATCACTTCGAAGTAGAACTCGCCGACGTGGAGGATTTCGCCGCCCTTCAGTTCGCGGTCGGCGGGCACGGGCGAAACGCGGTCCAGCATGCCCATGGAGCCCTGGCTCATCTGTGGGGAATCGAGCGCCGGCACGCCGTTGAGCTGCATGAACTTGCCCATGTCCTCCGTCAGGCTCTTGGGCGAGAGGTAGCGGCTGACGATCACCTTCGCGTCCTCTTCGTGGAGGATGACCTGGCAATCGCAGAGGCGCTTCAACCGGCCAGACATGCCGTAGTGGTCCGGGTGGACGTGGGTGATGAAGAGATCTTTGATCTCGGTCGGGTGGGAGCCGTGCTCCTTCATCCCTTCTTCGAGCGCGCCATAGGCGTCGTCGGTGTTCCAGCCGCAGTCGATGAGCATCGTATCGCCGCCGGACTTCACCATGTAGGGGAGCACGTAGGGGAGGCCCTTGGTGACGCGGGGCGCGTCCTGGAGCTGGCGGCGCAGATCCTTCGCCTGGGCGAAAGTGAACTGCGGAAACGGCGTGAGCAGTTGGTAGATACCGTCGAAGATCTTCACGGGCGCAGCGTGTAGGCGGGAGACGTTAGGCGATAGGCCAGAGGTGCGCTGCCCATCCCCATTCCATGGGGTTAGCCTTCGCAGAAGGGGAAGCCGCGTCTGCGGGCGAGCATGGCGACGGCGTCGGCGGCGCCCTCAGCGCGGGCGATGATTTCGTCCGGGTAGCCGTACTGGCGCTGGTGGAGGTCGAACTCGTCTTCGTCTTTCAGCTGAATGCCGCCATCGGGCCGGACGCAGACATCAAGGTCGAGGTCCACGTAGGTGAGTTGGGAACCGCAGAGGCGTGGCGGCGTGGTCACGTTGCAATACCAGAGAGCGACCGAGCAGCCCGGCTTCGAAAGGCGGAAGACGTTGTACCAGCGGTCTCGCCAGAAGTAGACGCGGCTGTCGTACGGGGAGCGGAACTCGCCACGGCTCGTGTAGATCGGCGTGCGGGCGCGGTACTCGGTTACGAGCAGCGTGCCATCGTCGGAGACGACGCGGAACGGCTGAATCCAATGGGCGGCGCCATCGAACTTCGTGACGCGAAGCATAATCCGTGATCCGGGAGCGGCCACGTCGGGGGCTTGCATGGCGGGATGATAGTCCCAGATTTGCGCTTCGTGCGGCCCCTTTCGTGAAGTTGGCCGGAAATCCGAGATTGTGTGATGTTCCGCAACAAAGCGTTAACCTGCATACGCGGTTAACGCTTATCTAATTGTTCACGAGGGTGAGGCCGAGGATGAGCCCCACCGCCGTGGCCACGAGGCCGGCCACGAGGGCCAGCATTACGTGGCCCGAGGCGTACTTTTCGCGCACGTCATGGTGCATTGGGGCGGCGTTGGGGTCCGTGCTCTCAGTCATGGCGAATCTCCCCGCGGGTGTTCTCCGCATTGTCGCCCGGCGGCCCGTAGACGGTAGCACGGGCTTCCTCAAACCCCGGTTCGAAGTAAGCGTGGCCATCGTGGATGATGAGCGCGACGGGAGGGGCCGCTTTGGCGAAGACCACAAGGGCGAAGCGACGGACGGCTGCGGGCGCGGCTCCCGCGAAGCAGGCCGAGCGGTTTTGGAACCAGCGCATCAGTACGTGGGCGATCGCGGCGGCGATGGCCCTCATCCCGCTGGCATTTCTCTCGCAGATCAACGACGCCTTCGGCATGCCGAAGCAGGTTGTGCTGTTCGTGGCAGCTACGGGCCTCGGCCTGGGTCTGGCCATCGAAGGTCGGCGGCTGCCCGGTTCGCGGCGCACGAAGCTCCTGCTGGCGGCTGCCGTTGTGGTCGAATTGGTCGTCTTTGCGTTCTCGAAGGACGTCCTCGGTTCTATCCTCGGGGCGCACGGGTGGCGCCTCGGGCTGCTGACCCAACTCGCGCTGCTCGGCCTGTTCGCGGGCACGGCAGCCGGCATCCGTAGCCTGCGCGAGGCAGAGTTCTTGCTCGTCGCGGGACTCGTTGCGCTCGCGGGGATGGCCTTCTACGGGGCACTCCAGCGGATCGACGCCGACCCCTTTGATTGGAGCGCACCCGGGACGGTCTTTAGCACGTTCGGCAACACGAACGACTTCGCCGAAGCGTGCGTGCTCGCGTTGGCGCCAGCGGGGCTTCTCCTTACCCGCCGGACGAGGAGCCTGGGCTGGTTTTGGGGGCTGGGCGCGCTCGCTGTGCTTGCGGAGCTGGTTCTGTGGTCGTACAGCCGGAGCGGGTTTTTCGGCCTCCTCATCGGCCTGGCGCTGACGAACGGGTTCGCTCGCGTAGGTGGAGTACCGCTCCGTGATATCGCGCGGAAGTGGCTCCCCGTCACGCTGGGGCCGTTGGCGGTGGCCCTGTTGTTGGCTGCCGCCACGGGTGATCTGGGCGTCGTCGCCTCGCGGTTTGCTCGCGCGGCGCCGTCGGCGGCCCAAGGGGACGAATTGACCGACTCGTCCTCGATTCGGTTGCAGATCTGGCGCGGAGAAATCGAGGTCATCCGGGCGAACGCTCTCGTTGGGGTCGGGCAGGCCGGCACTCGCGCAGAGTTCGATCGGGAGCGGCCGTCGGATCTTACGGGCCGGTTCGCCCAGCCGACAACCCTGGGACTCGACCCCGGCTTGACGAGCGCGCACAACTCGGTGCTGGAGGTGCTAAGCACGGGCGGTGTTCTGGGACTCCTGGTCGTTGCTGGCTTTGGCGCGTGGGTCGGGCAGCGGTATTGGGCGCTTCTCCGTTCGAAGCGCGCTCCGTGGGCTCCATATGTTGGCGGCGCAATGCTCGGCTACCTCGCGTGCACGCTGCTGAACCCGTTGGCGATCGGGAACCTCGCGGTGTTCGTCGTCCTCGCGGGCGTCGTTGTAGCGCTCGCTCAGGAGCCGGCGGAGCTCCCGGCGGTCACGGTTGCCCGCCGCGGTTACGGCCGTATGGCCGCGATTGGAGCGGCGGGCGTCGCGTTCGCGGCCGCCGTGGCGTTCGGACCCTACCAGATGTACGTCGAGCGCCTGCTTATCGATTCAGCGCGCGCGGGCCCGACCACGCAGG
>JANXYE010000445.1 GCA_025350285.1 Chloroflexota bacterium | reverse complement strand
GTTGGGTTCAAGAACGGCACCGACGGCAACGTGAAGATCGCGGTGGATGCCGTCCGCACGGCCCAGCATGCACACCACTTCCTCTCGGTAACGAAGGCGGGCCATTCGGCCATTGTCTCGACGAACGGAAACGAAGACGGGCACATCATTCTGCGCGGCGGCAAGACGCCGAACTACGACGCCGCCAACGTTGCCGCCGCCTGCAGCGAACTCGCTGCGGCGGGGCTCGCGCAGCGCGTCATGATCGACTTCAGCCATTCGAACAGCCTCAAGCAGCACCAGCGCCAGGTGGACGTGGGGCTCGACGTTGGCGCGCAGGTCGCGGCCGGCGACGACCGCCTCTTCGGCGTGATGGTCGAGAGCCATCTCAAACCCGGCCGCCAGGACCTCATCCCGGGAAGGCCTCTTGAGTATGGCGTCAGCATCACCGACGCCTGTATCGGCTGGGAAGACAGTGTTCCCCTGCTTGAGCGGCTTGCCGAAGCCGTGCGCCAACGCCGCCTGTGCCACGCGACCGCGGAGTGACCGCGCCCATGTCTGCCTACAAGCTCCGTGCGCCCGAGTCGGCCGACTTCGAGGCGCTCTATCGCATTCATCGGGAGGCGATGGGGGCGTATGTCGAGGCGACCTGGGGGCCATGGGACGAAGCGGTCCAGCGCATCCTCTTCGATGCCCGCATCGAACGCGGTCTGCTGAAGGTGATCGACATCGATGGCGCGGTCGCGGGCCTGCTGGAACTCGACGACCGCTTCGCGCCGTTCGATGTCGAGAACATCGCGCTGGACCCGGCCTACCAGGGCCGGGGCGTTGGTACCGCCATCCTCCAGTCGGTCCAGTCGCAGGCCGCCGAACGAGGCATCGACGTGCATCTGCAGGTGCTCAGGGTCAACCCGGCGCAGCGGCTCTACCGGAGGCTCGGGTTCGTTGAACGCGGCGAGACGGAGACGCATTGGCTCATGCGTTGGTCACCCGCAGTCTTGTAGCCGTGGCGTTCCACCACCACCTGTTCCTTCCGGCTCCTGCCGCTCACGACAATCTGGGGACAGAGCCCACATCGAGAGCCGGGGACAGGGAGGCCCCGTTCGCCGGGCATGGGTTGAGCGGAGCCTGGCGGCGACGGAGCGCCACGACTACCCCGACCGCCATGCGTCACTCGGCGGGCACGTCGCTGAGGCGGAGCGAGAGCACCTTCGAGACGCCGTCGCGGCCCATCGTGACGCCGTAGATCGCGTCGCCCACTTCCACCGTGCGGCGGTTGTGCGTGATGACGATGAACTGCGTCTTCTCCGCGAGCTTCAACAACGCCGTGGTGAAGCGTCCGACGTTGGCTTCGTCCAGGGCGGCATCCACCTCGTCGAGGACAACGAACGGAGCCGGATTCACCGTGAGGAGGGCGAAGAGCATCGCAACCGCCGTCAGCGACCGCTCGCCGCCCGAGAGGAGGCTGAGGCTCTTGATGCGCTTGCCCGGCGGGCAAGCCTCGATTTCGATGCCGGTCTCGCCGACATTATCGGGGTTGGTGAGCACGAGTTGAGCCGTGCCGCCACCGAAAAACGCCTGGAAATACTCGCCGAACGCCTTATTGACGCTCGTGAACGCCGTCCCGAAACGCTGCTTTATCTCGACCGTGAGCTCGGCGATAGCCTCCCGTAGCTGCGCCTCGGCGTCGGCGAGGTCGGTCATCTGGGTCGTCAGGAACTCGTGCCGCTCTTTACTCTCACGGTAGTCCTCCGGCGCTTCAGCGTTGATCGGGCCGAGGCGGCGGATGCGCCGGCGCACCTCTTCAATGCGCGTGCGCATTGCTTCGATGTCCACAAGCGCCGCTCCTTGGAGCACGGGAGCCGTGCCTACCGCTTCGAGCGGGAGCTGCTCGAACGGGACCACCGCCCCGCCGCGGTCTGGGGCGAGCCCCTCGCGCGACATTTCATCGCGAAGCGACTCCATGAGCGTCTGCGAGCGCGCGATCTCGGCCTCCAGGTCCAAGCGGCGTCTATCCGTCGCGAGGAGGGCCTGCTGGGCATCCGAAAGATCATCCTGGAGCTGGCGTTCGCGCGTTTCGAGCGCGGCGAGTTCGTCGCGTCCGGGCATCTCGGCGCCTGTCTCCGCCTGCCGCGCCGCGCGGATCGTTTCGAGTTCCGTAGCCAACCGGCTGAGCCGCTCGGCTATCGCCTTCGCTTCAAGGTCGAGGTTCTTCGCCTGTAGCTTCCTTGCCGAGACCTGGTTGGCGAGGCGCTCGACCGCCTTCTCATGCTGTTCGCGCATTGCGACCAATGCTCGGCGCTCGCCTTCGACGGCGGCCAGGCGTCCACTCGCCTCCGAGACCCCCCGGAGCGCGGCCTCTCGCTTCTCGGTTGCCGCGGCGAGTTCCGCCTGTGCGCCGGCGATGCCCCCACGGCGCTCATCGCGGCGTTGGCTCAACTCCGCCCCCGTCTGCTCGGCCTGATCGATGAGCGTCCGCTGACGCTGGCGGTCGCGTTCGATATCGACACGGCGCATGCGCACCTGGTCCATGTCGCGGCGCAGGCGGTGGAGGCGGGCGCGTTCGCGTTCCAGTTCGTTGCGGCCGCCTTCTACATCGCGGCGAAGGCCGTCGTAGGCAACGTCGGCCTCGCGGGCACGGCCACCGAGCTGCTGAATGGCCGCCCGCGCCTGTTCTAGCTGATGAGCGCTGACGGCGGTGCGGCTTTTCAATTCCTCAATGCGGACGGGCAATTCTTCCAGCTCGCGCTGGCGGACGAAAGGACCCTCGTCCGCACCCGTGGCACCGCCCGTGATGATGCCGGTCGCTTCGATATAGACGCCGTCGGCCGTCACGCACGAGCCGAGGGAACGCCGGATCATGCGCAGACCGGTCGGTACATCCTCGACGATGATGACGCGCCCGAGCAGCGTGTCTACGAGCTGCTGCATGCGCTTCTCGCACTTCACCAGCTTCGAAGCAACGCCGATGACGCCTTTTTCCTTCTGGAGGTTCAACGGATAAACATGCCGCAATTGATCCATCGCGAGGAACTGGGCGCGCCCGTTGCGGCGGCGGGAAAGCAACTCGATTGCTTTCAGGGCCGAATCTTCGCTTTCGACGACGACCGCGTGAAGACGCTGTTCGAGAGCCGCGTTCACGGCCACTTCGAGGCCAGCGGGGACCTTGAGCTGGCGCGCCAGGAGGCCGAGCACGCCAGCGACCTCGGGCGGTTCCCCGAGCGTGCCTGGCCGCACGTCGTCCATTAGCGCCTGGCCCATGATCAGGGCGCTGCGCGTCCCGGCGGCGACCCCGTCGTGCTCGGCCTGGACTCGCCTGAGGGCATCAAGCCGACCTTCCAGATGGTCGAGTTCGCGCAAGTCCTTATTGCCGCCTGATTCGTAGAGGCGAACCTCGTCCTGCACGCGCGCTAGCCGCTGGCGCGCGTTTTCCGCGGCCGCGCGGGCTGAGTGCAGCTCCGTTTCGGCTTCGATGACGCTCTCCCGGATCTCCGCGTAGCGGCGGCCATAGGCACGCAGTTCGCCCAGCAGTTGCCGCCGCCGTGGACCGAACTGTTCGCTCTCGCGGTCGAGTTCCGTGACCCGCTGGGAAGCGCGCTGGACCTCAGACTGCGAGACCGCGAGGCGGCGGTCGTCGGCCTCGGCGCCGTCGCGCAGTTCCTGGGCCGTGCTCCGGGCCGCTGCGTATTCGCGTTCGGCGAGTTCCAGCCCCTCCCGGCATTGGCTGACGAACGTCTTCATCTCCTCAAGCTGCACAGCCACGTCTTCGCCCCTGCGGCCCTCATCGGCGCCGCTTGCGGCGAGGTTCGTGCGCTCCGCTTCGAGCGTTTCGATCTCGAGCCGCAACTCTTCGCGGCGGTTTGCGGTCATCGAAGCGCGCTCGTGGTCGAGTGCGATGTTCTGTTCTACGGCGGCGATGCGGCCCTCGAACTCGGCGTTCCGCGTTTCGCGGCGAGAGATGGCGTCGCGGCGGTTGCGCAACTCCTCCGAAAGGCCCCGCAGTTGTTCCCGCAGCCTATCGACCTGGTCGCTGGCGGCGGCGCCCTCGGCGTGGGTCTGGTCGAGCGCCGCACGCGCGCGGACGACGCTGTTCTGGGCATCGCTCCAACGCGCGGAGTAGTACACCCGTAGCAGTTCGGTCAGTTCGCCGATGAGCTTGCGGTGCTCGGAGGCGCGCTCGGCCTGGCGGCTCAATTGGGCGAGGCGAGGCTCGATTTCGGCGACCACGAGCGTCACGCGCTCAATGTTGTCGCGCGTTTGAGCCAGCCGGTTTTGCGCCTCCTGAATCTTCACACGGAAGCGTTTCACGTCGGCCGCTTCGTCGAGGAACACGCGCCGGTCCTCCGGCGACATACTCAGGACCTCATCGACGAGGCCCTGACCCATTATCGTGTAGCTGTTCTGGCCAACGTCACCCTTCATCAAGAGGTCGGCGATATCGCGGAGACGGACGCGCGAGCCATTGAGCAGGTACTCAGAGTCGCCGTTGCGATACACGCGCCGGCCAACCTCCACTTCCGCGAAGTCCAGGGGAAGCCAGCGGTCGCTGTTGTCGAGCGTGAGCAGAACTTCGGCCATGCCGGTCGCCGCCCGCTGGCTGGTCCCGGAAAAGATAACGTCGTCGGCGCGCTTGGCCCGCAGCAGGCGCACGCTCTGTTCGCCGAGCACCCAGCGAATGGCGTCCGCGACGTTGCTCTTGCCGGAGCCGTTCGGGCCGACAACAGCCGTCACACCGCCGTCGAAATCGAATGACGTGCGGTTGGCAAAGCTCTTGAAGCCCTGCACGGAGAGTTTTTTCAGGTACACGGGCTACCCTCGGCTTCCGCCGCGAAGCACTTCAGGGCCGTCAGGGCGGCGTCCTGCTGGGCTTCGCGCTTGCTGCTCCCCACTCCCCGGCCAAGGACGTTCCCGGCGATGCGCACTTCAACGGCGAAGCGGCGGCCCGCGGCGCCGGACTCTTCCTCAACCGTCACATAGTCCGGAGGTTCGTGCCAGCGCGCCTGGACGGTGTGCTGGAGGCTCGACTTGGCATCGATGCGCGTGCCCTCGCGCTCCAGTACGCGCAATTCCGGCTTGAGCAAGCGAAGCACGAGCGCGCGCGTCGCGCGAAGACCGTGCGCGACATAGACGGCTCCGATGACCGCCTCCAGCGCGCCGGCGAGGTTCCGCTCGCGCGTGCGTCCGCCGGCGGCCTCTTCGCCACGCCCCAGGACGATCGCTTCGCCGAGTTCGAGGCGCGTCGCGACGCTGGCGAGGGTGCTCCCCCGGACGAGGTCCGCGCGCATCCGCGTCAGGTGGCCCTCGCCCGATTCCGGGTAGCGCAGAAACAGCTCGTTCCCGATAACCATGCCGAGCAGCGCGTCGCCAAGGAACTCGAGCCGTTCGTTGGAGGGCGTGCCCGGACCAATTTCGTTAAGGTGGGAGGCATGGGTCAGCGCCTCTGCCAGGAGGTCTGGCGGGAGGGGCTGAACGCCCAGACGTTCGGTCAGCGAGCGGGTGAGTGCGGGAGCCGGCGGCACGGTCACCTCCAGGCGCGGCACGACTCTGCCCGTTCCGGGAGACAGGGAAATGCTAAACCTCCATGATCATATGGAGCACATCCGTTCGCCGTCAAGTGGGCTGGGCGCGGGTCACCGCGGTTAGATCCGCCGATCAGCCCACCTGACGGCGCTCTAAGCCCCAGACCCCCAGCGCGGCACGCCGCGAACCTTGCCGGACCGCCAAAAGTAGACGTACCCCAGTTTTGCGCGCGCGGCGGGACGCCTTGAGCCGGTTCGATGGCCCAGAACAGCGGTTCGCAAGTAAAATCGGACGCGCAAACCGGCGGCCTTGGCCGCGAATTGAACGACTGGAGAATTGAACGAATGGTGATTTCCCTGACTGGACAGGTGGCACTGGTAACGGGCGCGGGGCGCGGCATCGGGCGGGCCATCGCGCTCGACCTCGCCTCTCGCGGTGCGAAGGTGATCGTGAACGACCTCGGCATGGACGTGACCAACAAGGGCGGGTCCGAGCCGGTCGCCGATTCGGTGGTCGCTGAAATCAAGGCGCTGGGAAGCGACGCCGCCACGAACACGGGTAGCGTTTCTGACTACGAGGCCGCCTACCAGATGGTGAAGCAGGCGATGGACCTGTGGGGGCGGCTCGACATCGTCTGTTCGAACGCGGGC
>JANXYE010000340.1 GCA_025350285.1 Chloroflexota bacterium | reverse complement strand
TCACGACGACGTGGGCATGCTTGGGGTTGGTGCCGGTGGCGAAGGCGTTGGGCGCGGAGTCTTCGAGCACCCACGTTCGAGGCATCGGGAGGCCAGCGCCGATGGAAAGATTCTCAACCCGGCGGACGAACTCCCACTCTTCGTCTTTCGTCACTTCATGGGCGCCAGATATGGAGAGGACGACGCTCGTCGAAGAGAAGTAGCTAAAGAGCGCATAGATAATCAGCACCACGCCGAAGATCCCGAGGATGCCAATCGGCAACCTCAAGCCAAGGACGACGAGCGTCCCGAGGACGCCAAAGAGCGCAAAGAAGCCCGCGAACAACAAAACCGTCGCCCGCTTATTGGCGCCGATCCGGTCATATACGAGCACCCGTTGGACGGGTGGCGCTGAGGGCTCTTCAGCTGATTGCACGGCGTTCCTAGCTGAAGCTTACTTTCACTTCTTCACGGGCCGAAGCTTCGGCTTCGTAGAACGCTTCCTCCTGGAAACCGAACATCCGGGCGATGAGGACGCTCGGGAAGGTCGCGGTCGATTGGTTGTAGCTGCTGACGTTCGTGTTGTAGAACTGGCGAGAGTAAGCGATCTTGTCTTCCGTGTCGGTGAGTTCGCGCTGGAGTTCGAGGAAGTTCTGGTTCGCTTTGAGGTCCGGGTAGGCCTCGGCGACGGCGAAGAGGTGCGTGAGGGCGCTGGTGAGCATGTCGTTCGCCTGGGCGGCCGCCTGTGGGCCCTTCGCGGTATCCAGCTGGGCGCGTGCACGGGTGACGTTTTCGAGCACGTCCTTTTCGTGGGCGGCGTAACCCTTCACGGTCTCGACAAGGTTCGGGATGAGGCTGGAGCGGCGTTTGAGCTGCACATCGATGCCCGCCCAGGCCTCTTTGACGCGGATGCGGGCGGCAGCGAGCCGGTTGTAGCTGGTCCAGAGGAAGAAAATGACGATGAGGACGACTACCCCAATAATGACGAGCGGAATCCAGCCCATTGCAGGCGCTCCAGTACCAAGAATGGCGGCATCGTATCACACTGGCCGCCGCCGGCCGGGAAGGGCGGGGGAAGCGGGCCTTGGCCTCCGCTATGATTCGTAGACCTTGAGGCCGACGATGCCCACGAGGACCAGGGCCACAGAGATGAGCCGGCCAGCGGAACTCGGCTCGTTGAGCACGATGATGCCGACCACGACCGTCCCGGCGGCGCCGAGGCCCGTCCAGACCGCGTAGGCGGTGCCCACGGGCAACGACTTGAGGGCAAGCGTGAGGAGGAAAAAGCTCGCGCCGCCGAAAGCCATCGCGCTGACGGACCACCAGAGACGGGTAAAACCGTCGGCCTGCTTGAGGCTGAGGGCGAAAGCAACTTCGAGGCAACCGGCGAGGACAACGAGGACCCAGGCCAACGTTCGGCTCCTGTTGCCTGCGAGGGCGGTGGTCATCCGCGGCTCCCGCGTTCAGCTGCCCTCATACTACCTCCGAGCGGGTTCAGAGCGCTTGCCAGTTGCGATCGGTCGAGCAACCAGATCAGGCGTCAGCGTGCGTGGAAAATTGTGAGGTAGGTATTCTCGTCGTCATCCGGGAGCAGATGGAGTCGCTCGTTTCGAAGGTCCAGTTCAATGCCGAGCGCCTCCAGGGCAAAGACGCTCGGCAACGGGTGCCGGCCGCCGGGCAATTCAAGGCAATCCACCGTCGCCGTCCGCCCCTCGACGGTGAGGGAGATGCCCCGAAAGACCCGGGCCGTCGTTTCGCCCACCGCCGTATCGACGCGGACTTCGCGCATGATATCTGGCTGTAGCCTATCGATGATCTCTCGCGGTAGACAGAGCAGGGTCGCTCCCGTGTCCACGAGGACGTCGTGCAGATCGACACGACGAACTTGGTCCGCCCGCAACGAGCCTCTCGCGACGAGAGTTTCATCCCCAAAATTGGCGACCGAAATGGCCGCGATCACCTTACCCATCTCTCGTGGCTTCCCCCCGGCGGCGGCCATCTCAACGACAGTCATGGTTTTAGTATATAGCCGCCACACGCATCTTTCAGCGCGCGTTGAGGACAGTGAGGTACGTATTCTCATCGTCGTCGGGCAGGAGGTGGAGCCGCTCGTTCTTGAGGTCGAGTTCGATGCCCAGGACTTCCAGCGGGTAGACGCCGAGCAGCGGCCGTCTGCCGCGGGGAAGCTCAAGGCAGTCAACCGTGGCGGTGCGGCCCTCCACCGTAAGCGATACCCCTTCGTAGATCCGGGCCGTGGAGTCGCCTAGAGCGGTTTCGATCAGCACTTCCCGGAGCACCTTTGTCCCCAGGGCGGCGATGATTTCCGCAGGCAGGCACAGCAGCGAAGCGCCGGTATCCACAAGGACGTCCAACAGCTGAACACGCCTCACATCCTCGGGCGCGAGACGGCCCTCGCTGGCCAGCGTTTTATCAACAAGATTGGCAACCGAAATGGTCGCGAGGACTCTTCCCATCTCTCGTGGCTTCCCCCCGGCGGCGGCCATTTCAACGACACTCACTCCCCGAGTGTACGCGATTGGGGCGAGCCAGATGCGTTCGAACCGGCGCTGTTCGGGTGGCCGTCAGATTTTGGCGTGGGTCGGGCGTGGCACGGGCGCGAACGAACCGCTCGTTCGCCACTCGCGGCCAGGATTGCCGCCCATCGACCCGGACCCACGTCGTCGCCAATCCTGGCCGCGACGGATACGGAGCGGTCTTTGGGAGCCCGCCGCCCGTCGACCGGCACCACGCCGGTGCCCACTCATCGTGCAAAAATCTGACGCACACCCGCGCTGTTCGCGCGGTTTGGAGCGCCTGTGTATGATCCCGTGACGGTGCGATGGCCAACCTGGCCTTTCGAACGCGCCGTGGGAGCTTGTGGAGGATGTTACCGGCCACTGGCGGGCAGATGAGGACGGCCCCGGAGGGCAGCGAGCGCCGATGGGCGTGGCGCTGGCCCGCCTCGGGCCGTGTTTATGGGCATCAGCCGGCCGGGGCTTTTGGATCCCGCTCGGCGTAGTGCGGCCTTCATCCGATTGTCACCCCTGAGGAGATTTCGCAGCATGCCAGTCCGCGGCGTCCGCGGTGCGACCACCGTGACCAGAAACACCAAAGACGAGATCCTCTCGGCCACCACCGAGTTGCTCTCGACGATGGTCGAGGCCAACGGGATCGATACCGCTGACGTGGCGTCGGCGTGGATTACCACCACCTCCGATGTCTATGCGGAGTTCCCGGCCGTGGCCGCGCGCCAGCTGGGCTGGACGAACGTCCCGTTGATGCAGAGTCACGAGATGTCGGTCCCCGGGATGCTCCCGCTGTGCATTCGCGTCCTCCTCCACTGGAACACCGCTAAGGGACAGCATGAGATCCACCATACCTACCTCCGTGAGGCTCGCCGGCTCCGGCCGGACCTCACCGGTTTCACTCCCAGCAGCGCACGCTAGCGCAAAGGAACCCATGATCATCGTCGTGTCGCCTGAGGCGACTCCCCAGGATATTGACCGCATCGTCGCCCGCGTCCACGAAAGCGGACGGCAGACGCATCTCTCCACCGGCAGCGAACGGACCATCATCGGCGTCATCGGCCCGGACATTCCGGAGCTACAGGACATGTTCGAGTCGGTTCCGCACGTCGAATCCGTGCACCGCGTTACCAAGCCGTACAAGCTCGTGAGCCGCGAGTTCCGTCCAAACGACACCGTGATCGACGTTGGCCACGGCGTGAGCGTTGGCGGGAACGAAATCGCCGTGATGGCCGGCCCGTGTTCGATCGAAGACGAGGAGCACATCATCGCCACGGCGTTCGCCGTCAAGGCGGCGGACGCGAACATCCTGCGAGGCGGAGCGTTCAAGCCGCGCAGCTCGCCCTACGCCTTCCGCGGCCTGGGCGAGGAAGGGCTGACCTACCTCGCGACCGCCGGGAAGCTCACGGGCATGCCGGTGATCACCGAACTGATGAGCGTGCGGCACCTGGACGCGGTCGCCGAGAAGGCGGACATCATCCAGATCGGCGCCCGCAACATGCAGAACTTCATCCTCCTGGACGAAGTCGGCAAGCTGCGCAAACCGGTGATGGTGAAGCGGGCGCCCAGCGGTCAGATCGAAGAGTGGCTGCTTGCGGCGGAGTACATCCTCGCGCAGGGCAACCCCAACGTGATCCTCTGCGAACGGGGCATCCGGACGTTCGAAACGGCCTACCGCAACACGTTCGACATCAACGCCATTCCGCTGGCGAAATCGCTCAGCCACCTGCCGGTCGTGGCCGACCCGAGCCACGGGACGGGGAAGTGGAAACTCGTCGCCCCGATCGCCGCGGCGGCCGTCGCGGCGGGGGCCGATGGACTGATGATTGAGGTGCATCCGAACCCGGACCACGCGCTCAGCGATGGTGCGCAATCGTTGACATACGCATCCTTCGAACAGATGATGCGAATGGTCACCGGGATTGCTGCCGCGGTCGAGCGGACGCTACCAGGGGTTGGTGCGCCTGCAGCGGCACGATAACGGACGAGGTCGAAGGACCGTGGCAGGCGCGCCCCCGCGGGGCGGCGTAAGTCTGCAGTTGCCCATGCCGCAGATCGACTTGCCCGTATTCCAGGGTCCTCTGGAACTGTTATTGCACCTGATCGAGCGCGACGACCTGGACGTCACGGCCGTCTCGCTCGTCTCAGTGACGGATCAGTATTTGCGCGCCATCCGAACCGGCGAGCGCTTTCATGTTGGGGCGTTGGCCGAGTTCGTGGCGATCGGCGCGAAGCTCATCTACCTCAAATCCAAGGCACTGCTCCCGCGCGTCCCGGCGGAAGCGTCGGAACTGCTCGAAGAGGACGAAGTCGGCCGCGAACTGGTCGATATGCTCCTGGAGTACCGGCGCTTTTCCAAGGTGGCCGACCTGCTCCAGGAGCGGCAGGAATCCGGCTACCACGTCTACCCACGGATGGCCGCGTCGCCCGAGCGGCCCGAAGGCCCCGGGCTTGAGGGCGTCACGATGGAGGCGATGCGAAAGATCATGCTGACCGTGCTGTCCCGCGCGCCAGTCGTCCCGCGCATCCTCGTCCCGCGGGACCGGGCGACACTCTCGTCGCGCATCACGGCGCTTCGCGAGCGGCTCAAGCGGTTCGGTCGCTTCTCGTTCCGGGAGGCGATGGCCGAATGCGGCTCGCGCATCGAAGTGGTGCTCTCGTTCCTCGCCGTCCTGGAACTGCTGAAGGACGGCGAATGCGACGCCGTGCAGCTGGACGTCTGGGGCGAGATAGAGGTCGTGCGTCTCCAGGTCCCGCTGCCGCTCGGGGCGTAGGCGGGCCTCCAAGGCGGTATACTCGACGCATGACGACGGCAACGAAGCCACCGCCCGCACGGATCGCGAGGTTCTACATCCTTGACGATGGACGCTACACCTGAGTGCTTCCGGACGAACTCGACATCTACCGCGCGACGGTGCTCGAACGCTTCTGGCTGGATGTGGCCTGGCTCTGGGAGGAGCAGCCGAAGGCGCTCGCCGCCTGGAACGAAATCGCCGCGACGCTGACGGGCCAGCCGCCAGCGCAAAGCTAACCCTGCTCTCGCACGGGGAAAATGACGCCGGGGTTCAGCTGGCCGAGGGGGTCGAGCGCGTGCTTGATTGCGCGCATCGCGGCGACATCGGCTTCCGAACGGGTGAGGTGCAACCAGCGGGTCTTCGCCCGGCCGATCCCGTGCTCCGCGCTGATCGATCCGCCCAGTTCGGCCACGAAGCGGAGGACGGCGTCCGCCGCGCGCTCGTCGTCGGGGGCGAGCCCGAGGATGTTTACGTGCATGTTTCCCTCGGCCAGGTGCCCAAAAATGACCGTGCGCGCGCCGGCCGCTCTGGCTCTGACGAGTCCGGGCGCCGCCGCCACGAAGGAGGCCAGCCGGTCGAGGGGGACGGCAACGTCGAGCTTTTGTGGTACGCCCGCGGCATTGATCGCCTCGGTATGGCGTTCGCGATATGCCCAGAGCCGCTGGCGGGCGGCGGTGTCGGTGGCGAACGCCGAGTCTCGGATTGCTTGGGCTGTGAGCAGCGCGTCCGCGAGACCCCCGGCCGGGTCAGTATCAGCGGCGCATTCGAGGAGCAAGTAGGCCGCGTATGAGGCGCCGAACGGGGGCCGAAGCCCGGCGTGCTCGCAGACAAGGTCGAGTCCCTCCGGGAAGAACGCCTCGGCCGCATCCAGCGTCGGGAGATCCCGGCGGACGCGAAGGGCGACCGCGATGGCATCGCCCAGCGAATCGCATGCGAGGAGCGCGACCGCCCTATACGCCCGGCTCCGCACAAGCCGTAGCCGAAGCCGCGTGATCACGGCGAGGGTGCCTTCGCTTCCGGTGAGGAGCTGCGGGATGTCGTAGCCGGTGTTGTCTTTCCCAACGCCAGCAAGGCGGCTAACGACGCTCCCGTCCGCGAGCACGGCTTCCATCCCGGCGATCTGGGCGCGCATCATGCCATGCCGTAAGACATTGACCCCGCCGGCATTGGTCGCGGCCATGCCGCCGACCGTCGCGCTGCCGCGAGAGGCGAGGTCGATACCAAACTCGAAGCCGTGCGGCCGGACGAAGGCGTTGAGGGCTTCGAGCGTCACGCCCGCGCCGGCCGTGACTTCGCCAGCGGCGATGTCAAGATCGGTGAGCGATGTGAGGCGACGGGAGCTGAGCACGACCTCGCCATCTGTCGGCACGCCGCCGCCGACCAGCCCCGTGTTACCACCCTGGGGGACGACGGCCACTCGCGCTGCCGCGCACAGCCTCAGCACGGCGGAGACCTCGGCCGTGTCACCCGGGCGAACCACGGCCAGTGCTCGACCCCGAAAGCGGCCTGTCCAATCAACCTCGTAGGTGGCAACGAGTTCCGGATCCGTGAGGATGTGCGCCTGGCCGACAACGGACGCGAGGGCGGAGAAGAGGGGTTCGGATGTCACCAGGGCATGGTACGGCGCGCGGCGTTCAGTCGAGCAGGGCTTGGGAAGGGTCCGCGTCTCCCTGCGTGTCCTGGTCCGCCGCAATACCGAACGCTTCGGCAAAGCGGCGGTACGGTTCGAGCGAATCGCCGTACTTGATATGCCCCGCCGTGTGGTGGGCCGACGCCTGGAGAAGCAGGTCGCGGCGCTTCGAACCGTTCTTCGCGTAGTCCTCCAGGAAACAGAGGCCGAGTTCCTGGTTGTGCGTGTCGTTCCCCTGCTTCGCCGCCCCGAGCGCGAGCGTCCGCACCAACGGCTTCGTGTCGTGGCCCGCCTCCTGGTAGGCGCGCACCCAGGCCACGCTCTCCGCCGGGTTGCGCCGCACCATCGCGTCGTCGAGGCGCGCAAGGAGTCCGGCGGGCCCGAGGCCTGCCGCCTCGCGCGGCGGAGTGGTGTTCGCGGCGGCGTTACCGGGCGTGCTCCGCAGCCACTGGGCCGTTTGGCAGATAAAGGACCCGGCAACATAGAGCAGCTTCAGCCGATGGGGGTGGTCGAAGCGGTCGAAAAACCAGCCCAGGGTGTTGGCGTATTCGGAGCAGTGCTGCGACATCGAGAAGTGGCGCGGGTCGCCCGTTTCGAGGATGAGTTGGGCGGCCGCGAGCTGGAACACATCGACGATCTGGCGCCCGCTCTTGCCCGCCAGCAGGAGTGCGCTGATCGCCTCAATGTAGGCGGGCTCCGGCGCACGCGTGAGCGCGTAAAGCAGCATCCCGGATTCGGCGGGCGTCAACGACGCCTCGTTCGCGAGCAGGCGGCGCTCGGGCGGCAGTTCCGGCGAAGCGCCGATGGAGGACTGCTGGCGCTCGTCCGCTTCGGCCAGCTGGATCCAGGCGACTTCGCCCGCCATCTCGTAGTTTGAGTACCAGCGCGGTCCGACGGCGATGTCCGGCACGCCGGCATAGACGACGTGGTGCGCGTTTTCCCAGCCGATGGCGTCACCAAGTTCGACCACCGCCCGCGCGCGGTAGGACTTGTGACCCGTGGTGTAGGAGCGGTTGAAAAGCATGCGATCCTGCACGTCGATAAGGCCGGCGAAAACCAGCTGGGCGAGGACACGCTCGCGGTCCGGGTGCTCCAGGAGGCCGAGAAAGACACGGTAGGCGTTGACTACCTCGCCGCGCTGCACGAGCGTTAGCCAGTGGTCCAGGCGCTCGTCGAGGGTGCCGTCGAAGTGGAGCGGCTCCTGGTCTTCCCAGTGGACCTGCGGGCGGGGAAACGGCTCGCCGGGCTGAAAGCGGCGGCGGGCGTAGTGGCCCGGGATCTTTCCGAGGAGCTGGTTCCATGGATCGAGACCGGTGGGGACGTACCACATCGTCTGCGCCATCGGCAGGAGGGCGTGCGCCGGGCCTACCAGATCGCCAAGCCGGGCCGCGACGCGTGCACTGAGGAGGCAATGGTCGTTGTTGACGAACCGCACGACGCCGTTATCGATGCGCTGGTGATACGGGACGTGCGTATACGGCGCCTGGATACGGACCGTTTCGCTCAGCATCTCGGTGAGTGGCCGGCCGGCGCGGACAAGATCGTAGAACACGCCGCTGGCGCCAACCTGATCGCGGTCGAGGACACGTTCCTGGAGCTGTTCATAGAGGCGGGCCGTCTCCGGTGCGTGGTGCACGGGCGGGGTTGTCATGCGCTGCCTCCGGGATTTCGAATTGGCCTACCATCGGCCATCCTACGCGCGTTGTAACCCGGGCCTCAACTGGGACTCGACGCTCAGCGACCCACCAGCCGCATCAGTTCATCGACGGACAGCCCAAGATCGCGCGTGATCCTCGGCGCCGTTCCGGGCGCGATC
>JANXYE010000435.1 GCA_025350285.1 Chloroflexota bacterium | reverse complement strand
CGGGTGACTCGATGAGCGTCACGCGAAGCTCGGGCTGGTAGCGGCGGATGGCGAGCGCGGTCAGGTACCCCGCCGTGCCACCACCAATGATTCCGATGGTCCGATAAGCGTCTGCGGTTGGCATTCTGCGCGGCACTCTACCAGCTAACCTGGGGCTATCCCAAAAACCGGCCGGCGCCCGCCGGTCGTCTCAGGGCGGGGAACGGCTGTCCAGTAGTCTCGGGCGGCGAGTTGCGGCGATTCGAGCACCTCCTTTGAAGTGGTCACGGGGGCGAGGAGCACGGAGCGCTGCATCGCCCTCTCAGCCAGATCCTTCTTGGTGTCGGCGAGGCAGAAGCGCTCGAGTTCGTCCATCACGCGGTCGAGTTCGCTCATTGGTTCAACGCCGCTCAGGAGCGCGGCGGCGTAGCCGACCCAGTCCTTATCGCGCGTGGCGTCATCGACGAAGCCCTCTTCGTGCATCCACTCGACGAGGCGGCGGGTGAAGGTCCGAGCGCGTTTCCGAAGAGGAACGTGATGGACACGTGACCATCGGCGCAGGGGTAGACGAAGCGCATTTTCAGTGGGCCGAACTCGAAGCCACCTCCGGTGCGGTGGGTCTCGGCGTCGTTCCAGCCCGCGGGTAGCACCCAGCTCTGGCTAGCGGCCATGGAGGAGACCTGGGCGGAGAGGCATGACCTATGGAGGCGCGGGCGGAACACTTGGTTGATCCGCCGCGTTGCGTCGGTTCGGGTTACGTTTGTCCGACGCCGTGGTGATCCAAGGCGGAGCGCTATGAACCACGTTTGGGGGACCAGGTTGGCACAATTTGCAGTCGTCGATAGGACCAAAGCGCCGCCGCTTCCAACAAAGCGAAGCGCAACCCTGCAGAAGCAGATGAGTCAGTACGAAACGTATGTGCGCGCCCCCAGGAAGGGGCAGGCTGGTCGCCTCGTTCCGACCGAGGCGGAAACGCTCCACGCGATCTCGCTGCGCGTGGGAAGGGCTGCGGCACGCCTCGGCGTGACCGCCGAAACCTGGGTGGCTGACGGCGCGGTCTACTTCATCGTCCGCTGAAGCGCCGCCGCCAGAGTCTCTTCCTCAGCGACCGTGCTCTACTGCTACCATTCACGATCGTTGGTTGACCGGCAGCGAGCCGCGCCCGAGCCCAGATGCGTCGGCCATGAGCGCACCGCAATCATTGGCCACCGCCCGGACGGCCGCCCCGTTTGGCCTCGCATCACGTACACCCAAGCGGAGGCGAGGTCGTCCTCCGTCCACAGGTACCGGGTGCTTTCGTGTCGGAACCAGACGGAAGTCGTGCGACCCTCCGGTTCGGCCTCCCGGAGCGCGCGGGTGGCACACGACTTGAGAGCGGTCAGCACCACGCTGACCCAAGGCCATCCGGATTCGCTGATGAAGCGAGGCGGCGACCCATTCAGATCGCCCCCCGCTCCCGCAGACCCGCGATCTCCTCCCACGAATACCCCGCCGCCAGCAGCACCTCCTCGGTGTGTTGCCCCAGCTCCGGGGCCGTGATCCCCGGCTCGGCCGGCGTTTCGCTCAACAGCACCGGGCTCCCGACGATGCTCATCGGCCCCCATTCCGGGTGCTCGACGCGGCGCAGGTAGCCGTTGGCGTAGGCCTGTTCGTATTCGGCCACCGCCTTGTAGTCGTTCACCGGCGCGAAGCGCTGGTTCTCCTTCCCCAGCCGCTCGACCCACTCCGCCGTCGTAAGCGCGCGAAAGATCGGCTCGAGTTCGGCGAACAGGGCACCGAGGTCGGTGACGATGCCCGTTGCGCTCATGAAGCGGGGGTCGCCGGCGAGGTCCGGGCGCTCGATCGCGCGGAAGAACCCGGCCTGCTCGCGCGCCGAGACGCCCGCGATGACGAGATGGCCGTCTTTCGTTTCGAACACGCGGTAGATGGCTGGGAGGAGGGCGTGCCCACGGTTCGCCCGCTCGCTGTTACGCCCGCCCGCCAGGTAGAAGCTGATCTCGCTCGCCTGTAGCCAGATTTGGCCGCCCAGCAGGGAGCCATCGACGCGCTGCCCCCGGCCGGTGCGCTCGCGGTGCAACAACGCGGCGAGGATGCCGATCACCACCGTCAGCCCGCCCGCACTATCGGCGATGACCGCCCCGACCGGCGTCGGGAACTCGCCGTCCTGGCCCGTCGTCGAAATCAGCCCCCCAACGGCCTGCCCGACAAGGTCCACGCCCTTGCGATAAGCGTCTGGCCCTTGCGCCCCGAGCCCGGAGGCGGTCGCGTAGACGAGCCGAGGGTTAATCGCGGCGCAAATCTCGTAGCCGAGCCCGAGCCGCTCCATCACGCCCGGCGCGAAGCCGGTGATCATCACGTCCGCGGTTTCGATGAGCCGCAGCGCAACTTCGAGCCCCGCTGGCGTCGTGATGTCGAGCCCGACGCTCCGCTTACCGCGGTTGCAGGCGAAGAAGTAAGCGCTCCGCCGGTCGGTCGCGGTCATCGGGATGACGCGAGAGATGTCGCCGTAGTCCCGGCGCTCGATCTTGACAACGTCGGCGCCGAGGTCGGCGAGCATGACCGCCGCCTGCGGCCCCTGCACGACGATCGAAAAGTCGAGGACCCGTAGCCCGTCCAGTGCTCCTGCCATAGCCAGCGATTCTACCGGCCCTGGTCCGTAGCCGCCGTCCTACGCCCGCACGATCCGCGGGTCGCGTGCCACGTCGTCGAGGAAAGCGCGGAGCAGCGCGTTCGTCATCCCCGGCTCTTCGAGTTGGAAGAAGTGGCCCGTGCCCGGCACGACCTCCTGACGGATATACATCGCCACCTCGCGCAGCCAGAGCGGCTCCCCGAGCGCCCCCTCTGCCCAGATCGCCATCAACGGCTTCTTGTCCGCGAGCTTCATCAGGTCCGCCATGCGGTCGTCGGGCGCTTCGTCCAGCATCCCGGCGGCGACCTCCGCCGGGATGTCGAGCATCACCTGGCGCACATGCGCCTTGATAGCGTCGCTCGTCGTTTCCGACCAGAAGCGCTCGACGAGCGGGCGCGCGGGCTCGATGCCGCCTGCTTCTCGGATCGCCTTGACCATTCCGCCCGCGCCAAGGCCCTTGGCGTTGATCGGCGAATCGCCGGTGACGATCCCGAGGACGAGGTCCGGGTGCCGTTCGTTCAGCAGCAGTGCGACGATGCCCCCGAGGCTGTGCCCGACGATGATCGACGGCCCGAAGCCGAGGGCGCGCATGACCGCGGCGACATCGTCCGCCTGCTGCGTCGTGTGGTACGGAGGCTTCGCTTCCGAGCCGCCCCGCCCGCGCAGGTCGAGCGAAAGGCAACGGTGGTCGCGGGCGAGGTCGTCGAACTGGGGCTCCCAGAAGGTGTGGTCGCAGGCGAATCCGTGGATGAAAACGAACGGCGGGCCACCCGTCCCGGACTCGTAGGCGGCGAGGGACACGCCGTTGACGTCGAGCGTCACCATGGGAGGAACAACCTGCGCGCGAAGCTCTGCTTCTTGCGACCCGGCGCGAGCGGGCCCAGCGCAAGGCCCGTGACGAACCGCGCCGCGCGCCGCGTGCGGCTGCGTTTGGCGAGTTTCGGCGCCGCTCGCCGCGCTGCCTTCGCTGCCCGCGCGGCGGGCGCCGCCACCGGCTGCGCGGCCTCGACGACGGCCACGAGCGCCTGCCGGGGGTGCGCGTCGTGCGCCAGTTGCCGCGCTCGTCCCGCCCCGCCGCGGCCCATTCGCATCGCTTGAGCGGCCGCGGGCTGGACCGCTTCCATGGCCGCGTCGGCCGCGTGGCGGGCGTCGAGGTCCTGGACCATCTGGCGTGCGCGTTTTGAACCCCGCCGTCCCGCCTTTCCGATGTCCGCCACCACATGCTCGGCGGACCGTCGCGGCGGGGCGGGCGGAAGGCTGTCAGCCGGAAGCGGTTTCTTCGCTTTCGCGCGCGCCTGGGTCAAGATGAGCGCCCCGACGATCGCCGCTATCGCCCCGGCGGCCACGAGCAGCAGCGTTTTCGAGCCCGGACGCCGGCGCGCGGCGCGTTCTTGCGCGGTCACGAGTTGGCTCAACGGCGGGGGGTCGGCGACCACCATCGGCTCGAATTTGCCGCCATCGACGTCCGTGATGAACGTGAGGACGGCCTCGCTGAAGGCGTCCGGGTTGTCACCCGGGACGCTGTGGCCTGCGCCCGGCACCGTCACCAGGCGCGCGCGGTGCATCTCGCGCACGCAGCGGTCGGCCACGTCCTGCGTGAGCACGTCGCTTTCGCCGCCGCGCACGAGGAGCGTGGGCGCCGCGATCGAGCGAAACAGCTTCCAGGTGTCGTCGTTTGTGAGTTCGCTGCCGACGCGCAGATCGTTTTCGGGCTTCCGGAAGCGGCTATCGAACTTCCAGGTCCACTTGCCGTTTTCGAGTTGGCGCAGGCGGTGGCGCATCCGTTCGCGGATATTTTCGATCGTGCGGCGCTGGTTGAAGCGGTGGGCCATCTCTACGAACTCTTCGAAATCGAGCTCATCTGGCCCGCGCGTAAAGCGCATAATGTTATCCACGCCCTCCTTCGCTGCCTCTGGCCCGACGTCCACCAGGACGAGCGCCTTACGCGGTGCGCGTACTCGGCGGTGTAGGCGGCGCTGTTCAGTCCGCCCATGCTGTGGCCCATGAGCACGAACCGTTCGAGCCCGAGTTCTTTCACGAAGCCTTCGACATCGGAGATGAAGGCGGCCCGTGAATAGTCGCCCAGCTCCGACCAGTCGCTGTCGCCGTGGCCGCGCTGGTCGAGCGCGATCAGGTGGTAGGAGTCGCTCGCGCGGGCGGCGAACTCATCGAACATATGCCCGGAGACGCCGAAGCCATGGAGCATGAGCACGGCCGGGGACGACGGCTCGCCCCACTCCTGATAGTGCAGCTTCAGTCCGTTGACCTGCACTTCGTGGTCAGAATAGGTTACGGGACTCGTCATCTGTGACCTCCGGTAGGTGCTGCTCCTTCGCTCCGACGGTGGCAGGGCATCGATCATACCACCGGCGGACGAGTAGGGCCGGGAGGGCGCGGTCAGGGTCCGAGCGTGAGATTTTGCACGAGTGTCATTCAGTTGGTTCCGATCGCCCTGCAAAACGACTCGCCCAAAGACCGCTCCCTATCCGTCGCGGTCAGGATTGGCGATGCGAGATGGGAGCCGCAATCCTGGCCGCGAGTGGCGAACGAGCGGTCCGTTCACGCCCCTGCCACCTCTTCGCTGATGCGAAAGATCTGACGGGCGCCGCGGGGTCAGGATCCGAGCGGGCTCACCACGGCCACGGCCCCGGTTCGATAGATGCGCCGCAGGTTCGTCCCGAGCGCGAGGCTGAAGGCCATGACGACCGTGAAGACGACGCCCGGCACGAGGAAGAGGAGTGGCGCGCTCCAGACGTCGGAGAGCGACCCGAAGGCGAAGTTCGCGAACGCCATCAGTCCGCCCGCGGACATCAGGTAGAAGCTCATGACGCGGCCGCGAACCGCGTCCGGGACAACTTCCTGGAGGAAGACGCCGCTGAGCGCCATGAACATCGCCTGCGACGAGCCCATGAGCACCGCCGAGCCGACCGCCCACGGCACGCCGGTGCTCGCGGCCATGATGATCGGGGCGAGACCACTGACCATCCCGCAGACCAGGAAGATGCGCCCGCGGTCGCGTGCGGGCGACAGCGCCAGCCAGGCCGTGCCGACGAGTGCGCCGATCCCGATCCCCGCGTTCATCGCCGTGAAGCCGATCTTCGAGCTGTCCAGCTCGTTCTGGGCGAAACCTGGCAGCATCGCATCGAATGACATCGTGAACGTGCAATGGGCGGCGACGATCAGAAAGAGCATGAGCACGGGGCGGGTACTCGCTACATACCGCACACCGCCGCCGAGATTTGCCGCGACATCGCTGAAGCGCGTCACCCCACCCCGCGAATCGACACGGAGGCGGCGAACGGACGTGAAGGCGAGCAGGGCGAAGATCGCCGCCAGCAAGTACGCCCCTTCGACGCCGCGCCAGGCGAGCAACGGCGCCGAAAGCAGCGGGCCAACCGCACGCGATCCCTGTTGCGTCATCGTGTGGAGAGTAATGGCGTTCGCCCGGTCCATGGCTGGCACCACATTCGCGATGAGCGCCTGGTCGGCGGGCAATTCGACTGAGCGCAGCAAGCCCTGGGCGAGCGCCATCCCAACCACCATCCAGACCTCAAGGACATCCAGGAAGGCGAGGAGGAAGAGAGCGAACGTCACCACAAACGCGCCGACCCGCGTCACCTGTACGAGCACGCGCCGCTGATAGCGATCGGCCACGACGCCGCCGATCGGCGCGAGGACGAACGGTGACATCGACGCGAACGTCGAGACGGCCACCCAAAACGACGAATCGCTCAGCTGAAAGACGATGTAGGCGTTGCCCAGCAGCAGCGTCCAGAGGGCAACGCTGGAGGAGGCCGTGCCGCCCCACAGCGCACGGAATTCCCGGTGCCGGGTCGCTGGAAGGGCTTCCTGGATCGCGGCGAACATCGGCCGACTCTAGCACAGGGCCGCTTCGGCTGGAGCTACTCCAGGGGGACCGCCTCGTAGGCCCCTGTCCGAAGTGCCGCGATGAGCCCGGTGCCGTCCGCGACAGCCTCATGGAAGCGCGTCGCCGCCCGCCCGATTTCGGCCCGCGTGTGGGCATCCGAACCGCCGATCCCGGGGAGGCGGAAGCCATGCGCGAGCCCCGTGGCCGCCATGTTCTGGAGCCGCGTATCGGACCCGTTGATCGCTTCGACCGACTCGAAGTACTCGACCGTCCGCCGGTCCACGCGGAGCAGCCCATCGCGCGCCGGGTGCGCGAGGAAGAGCAGTGCAGAATCGCGCGTGGCGGCTTCGAAGGCGGCGGCCGCCGTGGGCATCGGCCCAGCCGCGGGCGAGAGGCCATAGGCGAGCACATGGCCCAGGTCGGTAGTCAACTCGATACCGCCGAAAACCCGGAACCCCATCCGTGCCGCCAGCTCCGCGAGTTCAGCC
>JANXYE010000363.1 GCA_025350285.1 Chloroflexota bacterium | reverse complement strand
GCGATGCCGGACATGCGCGCTTCGGTGTAGCGCTGGGCGGCGGGCGGATCGCCATCGACGCTGCCGAAGTTCCCCTGGCCATCGACCAGCGGGTAGCGCATCGAAAAGTCCTGGGCCATGCGCACGAGGGCGTCGTAGACGGTCTGGTCACCGTGGGGGTGATACTTACCCATGACATCGCCGACGATGCGGGCGGACTTCCGGTAGGCCGTGCCCGGACGGGCGCCGCCGTCGTGCATGCCCCAGAGGATCCGCCGCTGCACGGGCTTCAAGCCATCCCGGACATCCGGGAGCGCACGCGAGACGATCACGCTCATGGCGTAATCGAGGTACGACGTCCGCATTTCGCCTTCAATAGCGACGTTGCGGACGTTGGACGTTGGCGTAATGTCAGTCATGCGCAGGGACTCCCGATCTCATACCGCTAGGTAAATTATACAGTTCGGCTGGCTAAGGGGCGATTTCGTGGGCAGGCGGGGCGCCCGTTCCCTATACCGTCCGTGGCGAAGCGGGTACCATCTTGGGAAGATGACCGCCCGTTCCCCCCGCCGAACCCGCCGCCAGGCAGTCCCTGCCGCAGCCCTCCCCCGCCCACTGGCCGGGAGTGAACCACCGGACCTTATCGTCCGTACGGCGGACGCGACGCCCCGCCCTGAGGCGGCGCCCCGCATCGACGCCGGTCTTCAGGCGGTAGCTGGCCACGCTTCTCGCCGCAGTCTCGGAGGGCGGGCCCACCACGTGACAGCGGACTACAGCTACGTCCATCGTGACCTGCTCACCGTGGCCGCAATCGGAGCCGTCGTTTTGGCGTTTATCGTCGGGATGTCGTTCGTCGTCTAGCGTCGTTCTGGAACAGGCGTGCCCATGAAAGTGCTACTTTAGGTTCTGGTAGGAAAAGTAGACCCCGAGACCGGCGGCAATCAGCCCGAACTTGGCGGCCCCGAACCCGACGAACGGCACGGTCGTCCCCCACGCTATGAGGATCCCCGCGGCGGCGAGGCAGACCATCATCGTCCCACGCTTATGTCCCGTGGCCCATTCGAGCAGACGGGTGAACAGGTAGCCGAGTCCCGCGCCTACGAAGATCGATAAGAACCCCACCGTGAACGGGAAGAGGATAGCCGCCCAGATCAGACCGGTGATCACGCCGCCCACGAGGGCGACGCCCGCCGCCTTCGCGAACTGCAGAGAGTTCAGGGTGTAGATGGGCGACTTCATAATCTTCGCGCAATCGCGGCACTTCGCCCCGACCGGGGTCTGCACCAAGCACTTCGGACAGATGGGCGTGTCGCACCGCTGACAGCGCAGCGCTGTCCGGACCCCCGGGTTGCGGGGGCAGTCAACAACCATGACGGCTGATGTCATCGCCGGGTTTGGCCTCTCTTTTCGGGTCGGTCCGCGTTCGCGCTTATCGCACGCCCGGCGCGGCGGACCACCATGGTAGCGGCGCTTCCCCCTGACCGCGACCAGAGGGCTGCCTTCTGTCTCAGCTTAGAACGAGCGCCGGGCCGCTCCGGTAAAGACCGCACCTACAGGTCGGCGCCGTCTGAAAGGTCTACCAGCGCGAAGGAAATCGTGCCCTCGGCGGCCAGCTTTCCATCGACGGTCGCTTTCACGGCCCCTTTGCCAATCGGGCCGCGCATCTTCTCCAGGACGAATTCAAGGCGCAGCTGATCCCCGGGCAGCACCGGCCTGCGGAAGCGCATGTTTTCGATGCCCCCGAAGAGCGGCGTCTTGCCCGCCATCGCGACTCCCTTGAGGAGCGCGATCGCGGCGACCTGCGCGAGCGCCTCGACGATCAACACCCCGGGCATCACCTTGCGGCCAGGGAAGTGGCCTTCGAAGAACCACTCGTTGGCTGTGACGTTCTTTATCCCCGTCGCGCTCTTGCCCTCTTCGATCTCGATGATCCGATCGACGAGCAGGAACGGATACCGGTGGGGGATAATGCGCTCGATCTGGTCGGCTTCGATGACGGGCATGTCGTCCTCCTCTTGGACCGCTAGCGGCTCACGCGCGCGGTGTTGATGCCCTTCGAATCCAGGAATTGGAGGAACTCCTCCACACGCTGGTCTTCGAAGGGGATGTTGCCTATCTCGCGGTCGTCCGGGTTGCCGAGGCCGTGGTAGTCGCTCCCGCCGGAGAACGCCAGGCCGAGTTGTTCACCGAGCGCCCGCAGTGCCGCAACCTGCTCCGGCGAGTAGTGCTTGTAGTACGTCTCGATACCGTCAAGGCCGGCCTCCGCGAACTTTCCGACCACCGCCGGGTAGCCGTCGCCGATAAAGATAGCGTGGGCCACGAAGACGACGCCCCCGGCGCGGTGGACCTCGTCGATCGCCTGCTCTGGGAGCATCTTTTCGCGGGGGACATCGGCCGGGCCGCCGCTGCCGAGGAAGCGGTCGAACGCCTCCTGGACGCTGGCGACGTGGCCGCGCTCCATCAGCGCGCGCGCGATGTGGGGCCGCCCGACGGAGGCCTCGCCCGCGATCTCGAAGACGCGCCGCGCCTCAATCGGCGCGCCGAGTTCAGCGAGGATGCGCACGATCCGCTCCGCCCGGCCGATGCGGCTGTTGCGCAGCCAGGTGAGGTACTCCTGGAGGCGCGCCGATTGTGGGTCGATGCCGAAGCCGAGCAGATGCACATCCGCTTCGCCGTAGTCGGTGCTCAGTTCGATGCCCGCGATGAGTCGCAACCCGAGCCGGCCGGCGGCGGCCTTCGCCTCGGCGTAGCTTTCCGTGGTGTCGTGATCGGTGAGCGCGAGGAACTGGACGCCGTTCGTCGCGGCCGTCTCCATGACCCAGGCCGGACTCTTCACGCCGTCCGAAGCCGTGCTGTGGAGATGGAAGTCGCCGATCGCCATCAGCCGATGACCCGGTCGCACCGTTCGATGCTGATGGCGCGTTTGGTCTCGCGGTCCGCTTCGATAAGCAGGCCATTGATCTTGCCTACGCCCTTCGCCGCCGGGAGGCGCGTCGGCATCTGCGAAAGGAAGCGTGAGAGCACGGCCTCCACGTCGTCGCCAATGATCGAATCAACCGCCCCGCACATGCCGGCGTCCGTGCAGAAGGCCGTGCCGCGGGGAAGCAGCCGCTGGTCGGCGGTAGGGACGTGGGTGTGCGTCCCGACCACGGCCGTCACGCGCCCGTCGAGGTACCAGCCCATCGCCTGCTTCTCGCTGGTCGCTTCCGCGTGAAAATCAACGAGCACGAACTGGCCTTCGGGGACGGACTTGAGGGCGGCATCGGCGGCGCGAAACGGGTCGTCGTACTCAGCGCCCATGAACGTCCGGCCGATGATGTTCACGACGGTCAGCTCGCCCGTGGTCGCGATGCCATGCCCCGGGGCGCCGGGCGGATAGTTGATTGGCCGGAGGATGGCTGGCGTGGCGTCCAGGTAGGCGTACACCTCGCGGTGCTGAAAGCTGTGGTTGCCACCGCTGATGATGTCCACACCGCAGAGGAAGATCTCATCGGCCACGGCGGGCAAGATCCCGCGGCCCCCGGAGACGTTCTCCCCGTTCACGACGACGTAGTCCAGGCTCAGTTCGCGGCGCAACTTCGGCACCGATTGGAGCACCGCGTCCCGCCCGCAGTTCCCCACGAGGTCGCCCAGGAAGAGCACGCGCATTGCTGTCATCTAGCGAGCGTACTCCGTGGCCCGCGTTTCGCGAACGACCGTGACCTTGATCTGGCCGGGGTATTCCATCGTCTCTTCGATCTTCTGGCTCACGTCGCGCGCGATGCGCATGGCCCCCAAGTCATCCACCTGCTCTGGCCGCACGATGATCCGGATTTCGCGACCCGCCTGGATGGCGAAGGCCGATTCGACACCTTTGAAGTCGGTCGCAATCTGCTCCAGATTCTGGAGGCGCTTGATGTAGTTTTCGAGCGACTCCCGCCGCGCGCCGGGCCGGCCGCCGCTGACCGAATCGGCCATCATCACGATGATCGCCTCGGGCGTGCCCGGCTCGACCTCTTCGTGGTGGGCTTCAATCGCGTGGGCGATGGCTTCCTTCACGCGCCAGCGGCGCGCGATCTCCGCGCCGATATGGGCGTGGGTGCCTTCGACTTCGTGGTCCACGGCCTTGCCGAGGTCGTGCAGGAAGCCCCCGGTGCGGGCCACGTCCACATCCGCGCCGATTTCGCGGGCGATCATCGCCGCGATATGCGCCGTCTCGATCGAATGCCGCATCACGTTCTGGCCGTAGCTCGTGCGGTAGCGGAGGCGGCCGAAGACCTTCAAGATCTCGGGGTGGAGGTTGAGCACACCAGCTTCCGCGGCGGCCGCTTCGGCCGCGTCCAGCATGGTCGCCTCGACTTCGCGCTTGGCCTTGCTGACCGACTCTTCGATGCGCGTGGGGTGAATGCGCCCGTCCTGTACGAGGCTGGAGAGCGCAAGCCGGGCGATCTCGCGGCGGACCGGGTCGAAGCAGCTGACCGTCACGGCGTCGGGCGTGTCGTCGATGATCAGATCGACCCCTGTCGCGGCTTCGATGGCGCGGATGTTGCGTCCTTCGCGGCCGATGATGCGGCCCTTCATCTCATCGTTCGGGATCTGGACGACGCTCACGGTCGTTTCCGCGGTAACTTCCGAGGTGTAGCGCTGGATGGCCGTCGCGAGGATCTTGCGGGCACGGGGGCCGGCCGTCGCCTCGACCTCCTTCTCCATCTCCCGGACGCGGCGGCTTCCCTCTTCACGCACTTCGTCCTCAATGGCCGCGAGCAGTTGGCCACGCGCCTCGTCCGCCGTGAGGTTCGCGACGCGTTCGAGTTCGCCTTGCTGGCGGCCACGAAGGGCCTCCGCTTCCGTGCGCAGCCGGTCGATCCCCGCCTCGCGGTCACGCATCCCCTGCTCGCGGCGGTCGATAGCCTCGACCTTGCGGTCGAGGTTTTCTTCCTTTTGGGTGAGCCGCTGCTCGACGCGAGCCGCTTCCGCGCGTCGCTCTCGGATCTCGGCGTCAAGCGTATTGCGAAGGGCGAGGTTCTCTTCGCGCGCTTGCACCGTCAGTTCTTTCTGCTTGGTCTGCGCCTCCGCGATCAACCGTGTGGCCTGCTCCTCGGCGGTTTGCAGCGAGGTCGTGGCGGCCTGCTGGCGGCGTGTAAGCAGCACAGCAATCGCACCAACGAGCAGGATCACGATCACCACGAGGCCGACAGTAATCGCCGGGCCCATGAGATATCTCCGAGACACGCAACGCGGGCGACAATGTGCAATCGCCAGCGCCGCGGAGTTTTATAGATTTGAGAGAGCGTATCCGTGCCGGGATGCGCGGTCAAAGAACGCCGCCGCCGCGCCAGCCGCTACTCCTCGGCGATTTCCACGGAATGGCCCGGCGAGCGGCCGGTGGCCTCGGTCCACACGTTGCGCGTCGTCCGGTTCACTACTTCCCAATCGAACCCTCGCCGCCGGAGGAAGCCCCCCACCTTCGTGACGAAGCTCTCCCAACTCTCCAGGGCGGAGCCCCGCGCCCGTTCTCGGGCCAGGGCGAGGGCGGTCGCCTCGTCGTCGATAGCGTCCGTCGCCTGATCGACGGACCCGGGGCTGATGCCACGCCCGAGGAGTTCGTAACGCAGCATCCGGCGGCCGCGCGGCGCCAGACGCTTGCGGTCTTCGACCCAGGCCCGCGCGAACGCCTCGTCGTTGAGCAGGCCCGCGCCACGCAACCGCTCCACCTCGTCATCGACGGCGGACGGTTCGAACCCCCGCATCCGCAGGCGCGTGCGCAGTTCGCTTTCGCTGCGAGCCCGGTGGGAGAGGAGCCGGAGCGCCGCCTCGTGGGCGCCTGAACGCTGCTCGGCGGCGTCGAGAGCGGCCAACCACGCCTCGGTCACGGCGTCGCCAATGCTCACGCCGCAGCGCTGGCAGGCCTCCTCGCCGTAAACGAGTTCGCGGCCATCGTCCAGGCGAAGCAGGCGCTGGCGCCCCTTGCTCTCCTGCCGTACCTCGATGACGTGCGCTTGACTGGGAGGCTCGTCCATACCGATCTATCGGCCAGCCGCGGCCAGCGCGGGCGGCGCCGCCATTGGGGGAAGCCCCGCTTCGCGCCGGATCGTCGCTTCGATCTGGGCCGCCAGTTCGTCGTTATCCGCGAGGAACGCTTTGGCGTTCTCCCGTCCCTGGCCGATGCGCATATCGCCATAGCTATAGAACGCGCCCGCCTTCGTGAGCACGCTCATCTCGACCCCGAGATCGAGGATGTCGCCGGTCCGGCTGATACCGCGCGGCGGCTCAAACATGATCTCGAACTCGGCCTGCTTGAAGGGCGCCGCCACCTTGTTCTTTACGACTTTCGCCTTCACCCGGTTGCCGATGATGTCGGTGCCCTTCTTCACTGATTCCACCCGACGGACTTCAATTCGCACCGAGGAGTAGAACTTAAGGGCGCGGCCACCGGGTGTGACCTCGGGGTTGCCGAAGACGACACCAACCTTCTCTCGCAGCTGGTTAATGAAGATCACGGCCGTGCTCGTCTGCGAAATGATGGGCGTCAGCTTGCGCATGGCCTGGGACATGAGGCGCGCCTGCAGGCCCATGTGCGAATCGCCCATCTCCCCTTCGATCTCGGCCCGGGGCACGAGCGCCGCGACCGAGTCGATGACCACCGCATCGACCGCGTTCGAGCGGACGAGCGCTTCGCAGATTTCCAGCGCCTGCTCGCCCGTGTCCGGCTGGCTCACGAGGAGGCTATCGATTTGGATCCCAAGGTCGCGCGCGTAGGCCGGGTCCAGCGCGTGTTCGATATCGATGTAGGCGGCGGTGCCACCGGCGCGTTGGGCCTCGGCCATGATGTGCTGGGCGAGCGTCGATTTGCCGGCCGACTCCGGGCCGAAAATCTCGGTGATCCGCCCCCGCGGGATTCCGCCGATGCCGAGCGCGATGTCCAGGGCGAGCGACCCCGTGGAGATGGCGGCCACAGTCATGCTCGCCGCCTTGTCGCCGAGGCGCATGATGGCCCCCCGGCCGAACTGTTTTTCGATCTGGCCGAGCGCCGTTTGCAGTGCTCGTTCGCGGTCCTGTTCAGCCATGTGTCACCCACGGGTTGGATATCCGGGCGGATTCTAGCATTCAGCCGCCTCCCGGAAGCGACATACTACGGCGAGAAGAATAAATGTTCTAGTCCTCCTGGCATCCGATTGTCCGCTGCGACAATAGTTGGCGCGGTCCCGGCCCAGATCGACCATAGTGGACCCATGTCACGCATCTGGGTACGGGTAACGCCGCGCGCCTCCCGCGACAGCGTTGAAGGCTTCGACGCTGAGGGCCAGGTCCGCCTCCGGGTGACGGCAGCCCCAGCGGAGGGCGCCGCCAACGCCGCCGTCGCGAAGCTGCTGGCGAGCGCCCTCGGCCTGGCAACTCGCGACGTCATGCTCGTTTCTGGCGCGACATCGCGAAGGAAGCGGTTCGAAGTCCCGCTCGACGACGCCGCCGTCCGGGCGCGGCTTGGGGTGTGAGCCGGATTTTTGCGCGAAGAGTGGGCACCGACCTGGGCGCCGGCCACCTGGCCGCGAGTGGCGAACGAGCGGTCCGTTCATGCCCGTGCCACGCTTGAGCCCCCGCGAAAACCTGACGGACACCCCTGCTCGGCGCCGAACGCGCCTGATTCGGCCGTCTGCTACCCTCGAACCTCGCCCGGTGCGCCGCCAGCGTCGCCGGAGCCCAGACAGGGGACCCAACCTTGCCCGCTCCAGACCTCGATACGATCGTTTCGCTCGCCAAGCGCCGGGGCTTCATCTTCCCCTCGGCCGAGATATACGGCGGTTTCGCGAACACGTACGACTACGGTCCCCTCGGCGTCGAGTTGAAGCGCAACGTGCGCGAAGCCTGGTGGCGGGCGATGGTGCGCAACCGCGACGATGTGGTCGGGCTCGACGCCGCGCTGATTACGAACCCGCGCGTCTGGGTGGCCAGCGGGCACGTCGCGAACTTCACCGACCCGCTGGTCGATTGCCGCAAATGCCAGCAGCGCTTCCGAATGGATCACCTCGAGGAAGGCGCATATGGCGAGGTCAAGCGCGACGCCAACGGCCGCATCATCTGTCCGAACGATGGCGGCGAACTGACCGAGCCGCGCATGTTCAACATGATGTTCAAGACGCAGGTGGGTCCGGTCGCGCACGACGGCCCGCCGGACCCGGCGACGAACCTGCCGGCGAACGTCGCGTTCCTCCCGCCAGAGACGGCCCAGGGCATGTTCGTGAACTTCGAAAACGTGGTCGCTTCGATGCGGCGCAAGCTGCCCTTCGGGATCGCTCAGACGCGGACGAGCTTCCGCAACGAGATCACGCCCGGGAAGTTCGTCTTTCGCACGCTCGAATTCGAGCAGATGGAGATGGAGTACTTCACCAAGCCGCCCAAGGACCGCGCCAACCCGGTCGAGTACCTCGAACTGCACCAGCACTGGATCCAGGAGCGGCTGAACTGGTACATCGACACGCTCGGAATCGAACCGTCGCGCCTGCGCCTGCGCCCGCACGAAAAGGCCGAGCTTTCGCACTACAGCGCCGGGACGACCGACATCGAGTACCTCTTCCCCTGGGGCTGGGGCGAACTCGAGGGCATCGCCGCGCGGACCGACTTCGACCTGACCGCCCACGGCAAGGAGAGCGGCCACCCGATCACCTACTTCGACGAAGAGACGAACGAGCACATCGTCCCGTGGGTGATCGAACCGGCGGCCGGGCTCACCCGCACGATGGCTGTCGTCCTGCTGGATGTGTATGACGAAGAGATCGACGCGAAGGGTGAAAAGCGGGTCGTCCTGCGCTTCAAGCCGAGCATCGCGCCGGTGAAGGTGGCGATCCTGCCGCTGTCCAAGAACGAGAAGCTGCGGCCGGCGGCGCGCCGCGTGTACGACCTGCTGCGCCCGGTATGGATGAC
>JANXYE010000349.1 GCA_025350285.1 Chloroflexota bacterium | reverse complement strand
GGGCCGCCGGATACTTCGTTCCGCTGCTCAAAGAGTCGCAGAACGTCGAACCGGGCCTTTTTCCTGAACTTCTCGCGGCCTGGGACGCCGGCTTAATAGACGACTCGGAGTGGGACGGAGTGATAGGGCTCAGCGCGCTCGTCCGTGGGAAGGCACGAGCGACCGGAGAAGACACTTTAATCGCGATGCAAGCTTCGAGTGTCATTGACCTAACGGTTGCGACACGCGCTATTGAACGAGCCGGCATCCTTCGCCGCCTGGGGTTGACAGTGAAGGCGGCGGTCGGTGGATGGTCAATTACTGCGGACGCCAGTGACCTCTGCGCGGCAAACGACGTTATCGTGCGCCTCACGCCGGACTGGGATCCCCACTAGAATCACGCCGTGCTCCTCCCGTTTCTTGGCCTGGCGTGGTTGGCGGCTTTCGCGTCTGTCGGCGCGTGGCACGCGCCGTGGTGGCTGATGGGCTTGACGATCATGGTGCTCGTCCCCGTGGGGGCGCGGCTGCGAGGCGGTCTCGGAGCGGCTTCGGTCGCGGCCGCCGCCATCCTCGCGCTGGCTGGCGGCGCGCGGTTCGACTTCGCACACGACACGGACACGCCCGGACTCTTGGAGGCGGTCCCTTCCGCCAGAAGCGTAACGCTCGAAGGAACCATCGAATCTGATGGCAAGCGCGGGCTCACGACGACGGGTTACGTGCTCGCCGTGGACGCCATCGATGGGACGCCCACGAGCGGCAAGGTTCTCCTCAGCCTCAACCAGTACGAGGAACATCTCCCTGGCGACCAAGTCCGTGCGATTGGTAAACTCGCGGCGCCGCCGGTGTTCGAAGGGTTCGACTACCGGGCCTACCTTGCCGGCCAAGGCATCGTCGCCACGCTGTACCGGCCGCGAATCGAACAGCTCGGCCACGATGTACCACTCACGCGGTGGGGCGCCCGGGCGCGGCATACGTTCGCGACCGCGTTGAATCGTTCGCTCCCAGAACCGGAATCGTCGCTCGCCGCCGGGATCGCCTTTGGCCAGGACGAAACGCTCCCGCGCGCCCTGAAGGACGCCTTCCGAGACTCCGGACTGGCGCATCTGACGGCGGTCTCAGGATCGAACGTCTCGATCGTCGCCGGGGTGGCGTTTCTGCTGGTCGTCCCGGTCTTCGGGCGCCGTTTCGCGATCGTGCCGGCTTCGCTCCTCGTTCTGAGCTACGTCTTGCTCGCCGGCCTCAGCGCGAGCGTGCTCAGGGCCGCAGTCATGGCCTTCATCCTCCTCGCCGGACAGTGGCTCGGCCGGCCGAGGAGTGGATTGGCCGCACTGGCACTCGCGGCAATCGTGATGACGGCCATCGATCCGCTCAGCGCCGAGGACGCCGGGTTCCAGCTCAGCTTCGCGGCGACCGCCGGGATCATGATCGGCCAGCCGTGGCTCGTCTCGCTCTTCGACGGGGCCGCCGGGCGATGGCCGTTGCTTGCGACGATCCCGCGATGGGCGGTGGGCGCGGCGAGCGTGTCGCTCCCGGCCACAATCGCGACCCTGCCCATTCTTTGGGCGGTTTTCGGTCGTGTCTCGCTCGTGAGCCCGGCGGCGAACATCGTGGCCGCGCCGCTGTTCACGCTGGCCTTCTTCGTTTCGGGTTTCACGGCGGTCGCCGCGCTGCTCTGGGAACCGGCCGGTTGGGCCGGCGGTGTGGTCGCCTACTACCCGCTCGCCCTGCTGGACTGGGTCGCGAAGACGGCTGCGGCACTCCCCGGGGCGGCCATTGATGTCCCAGCGTTGAGCGCGGGAAACACCGTGCTGCTCTACGCTGGCGCGGCGATCCCCTTGTACTACCTTTACCGCCGCTATGCGCCCGAACATCCCCGCCCGGAGGCGACGCCGCGGGCGAGCCGTGTACGCCTCCAGCTCGCGGGTGCGAGCGCGGCCCTGGGGGCGGTGGCCATCTTCCAGCAGGGCGATGTTTCGTGGGGCGAGCCAGGCGAACTCGTGGTCAGCGTGCTCGATGTTGGGCAGGGAGACGCCATCCTCCTGACGGCTCCAAACGGCCACCGGCTGCTGATCGACTCGGGTCCGAGCGGCCTCGCGCTGGTGCGGGAACTCGGCGCCCTGCTGCCGCATTGGGACCGCCGCGTCGATAGCGTCCTCCTCACGCACCCGCAGGAAGACCACATCGCCGGCTTCGTGGAACTCTTCCGCCGCTTCGATGTGGAAGTCGCGCTCGAAACCGGTTCCCGCAACGCCACGCTGACGGACTCACTCTACCGCGCCGAGGGCCCGCGCTTCGAAACGGTCTCCCGCGGCAGCCAGTGGACCGAGGCGGGCGTCTCGTTCGAGGTGATCTGGCCCCCGGCCGGCTATCCCACGGACGACCTCAACGGCACGTCGATCATCCTCCAGGTGAGCTTCGGCGAGACCACGTTCCTCTTCACCGGAGACGCCGAGGCGCCGGTCCTTCGCCAGGTTATGGCCGCACGCAACCTCCGTGCGGATGTCCTCAAAGTCCCGCACCACGGTTCGAAAACGACTAACTCGGCCTTCTTCGAAGCCGTCCAGCCGGCCATCGCGGTCATCTCGGTCGGCGCCGGGAATACGTTCGGACATCCCTCCCCGGAAACCCTGACCTCCCTTTCGGCAAACGCCGGGCGCACGTTCAGGACGGACCTCGATGGGCGCACCACAATCCGCAGCGACGGCCGCCGGATCACGTTTTCGACGAGCAAGTAGCGCGGGTTCGGGCGAGGCCGGCACGCTTCGCCGTTCCTTGTTACGGTAGTACGACACTCCAAACTGAGAGACACGATTGAGCCAGCGCATTGACGGGCGACGCCCGGACCAGCTTCGGCCGGTTACCTTCACCCCTAACGTCCTCGATTACGCCGAAGGGAGCTGCATGGTCGAGTTCGGCCGGACCCGCGTGCTCTGTGCCGCGACGATCGAAGAGAAGCAACCAGGCTTCCTGCGCGGCACCCAGAGTGGCTGGGTAACGGCCGAGTATTCTATGCTGCCGCGAGCCACCCACACGCGCAGCCAGCGCGAAGTGGAGCGCGGCCGCCCGGGTGGGCGCACGCAGGAGATCCAACGCCTTGTGGGTCGTTCCCTGCGCGGCGTCGTCAACATGGAACTGCTCGGCCCCCGCACGGTAACCCTGGACTGCGACGTGATTCAGGCCGACGCCGGCACTCGCACGGCATCCGTCACCGGCGGCTACGTGGCCCTCCAGTTGGCGCTGCGCAAGCTGATCAAGGCAAAGACCATCTCGGCTGGCACGATCGCCTCGCCCGTAGCCGCGGTATCGGTGGGCATCATCAAGGGCATCCCGATGCTCGATCTC
>JANXYE010000327.1 GCA_025350285.1 Chloroflexota bacterium | reverse complement strand
GCTCAGCGCCAACCGTTCATCCGTCCGCACGGTGTTCTTGCCCGAACGCTTCGCCAGCCGAAGCAGGTCGTCGGCACGCTTCAGGACCGCGTCGGCCGGTTCGCCGTGGCCTCGCGTCGCACAGCCAATTGAGACCGTCGTGGCCGAAGTCCAGGCTACGGCTTCTCGCAGTTCGCTCGCGATCACCAACGCATCCCCGGCCCCCGTTTCCGGCAGCAGGGCGATGAATTCCTCGCCCCCGTAGCGCGCCAGCAGATCGCACGCGCGCAGTCCATCAGAGAGCGTCCGGGCGACGGTCACGAGGGCGGCGTCGCCCTCCGCGTGCCCGAAGTCGTCGTTCACGCGCTTGAAGTTGTCGAGGTCGAGCATCAGCACGGAATAACCCGTTTCCGGCAGGGCGGTGAGAGCCTCCATCCGGTCGAGGAACGTCCGCCGGTTGGCGATGCCCGTCAGGGGATCGGTGTCCGCCAGTTCACGCGCCCGCCCTTCCGCCCGCTGCCAGGACGAGCCGATGGCGTGCGCCATGAAGGCCATGGCCGTCGAAGCAACGACCTGCGTCACGACGTTGCCATTCACCGCGCCGAGGCCGTCCCGTACGTTAAGGACGATTGAGACGGCCGCAAGATTCACGATGATGAACACGGCCGGGACCGCGTACGAACGCCCCCGCAGCCGCCGCGAATACCCCACGAGGCCATACACGTAGGCGATCCAAACGGCCGACGCAGGGTCCGCCAGTGTCAGCCATGCCGCCGAAATCGCGGACACATCCGTCAGCGGGATAAGCACTTCCACCCAGCGGACGGCACGCCCCTCGGCCCGGTAGCGGACCATGTAGAAGACCTGGCCCACGTGTATGAGGACAATCCAGCCGACGGCAAGATCTCGCGATCGCCCCTCGGTGTCGAACACACCGAGGTAGGCGCCCGCGCAAAAGACCGCCGCCAGCCCGCACTGCAAAGCCGTGGCGAGCAGCTCCACCCGGCGCCGCTCACGGGCGGTCGTGGGCATGATTAGCACGCGGTCGGCCAGCCTCTCCAAGCGACATCCTCCACTTGAGAGATTCGGCACGCGGCGGGACGGCCATGAGCCTTCGACAATTACGAGTCCGAATGATAGAGCGGCAGCGGCGACAGCGACGTCCAGATCTCGATGGCCAATTCCTCAAGATGTGGCGCCCACTGCTCCCACGTTCCGCGCGTATAGGCGGCCTGGGGGCTGGTCAGCGCTTCTTGTACGCTTTCGCTGGCGTGGAACGAATAGAAGCCGAGGTGCGTGCCGCCTTTCGTCGTCCCGCTCGAAACGGCCGCAATCCCCGGGATGCGCAGGACATCCTGGAGGTGGACTCCGCGGAACCACGTCGCGAACCGTTCGCGGTTGCGTTCATTCGCGCGGGCGCGAAGCAGCATGAAGGGGCGATCGCCGGTCATCCCCCCGATTGTCCCAGAAGCCGGGTTACGAGGGTAAGCGCCGCGTCCAACGGATAGCGGGAATCGACCACCACGACGGGGCCGCGAAACGGCTCCGGTTTGTCGCGCATCAGGTCGTAGACGCGTTCGTCCGCCTGCGAAAAACCCTCCCGAGGGCGTCTCAGTCGCTCTCGTGCGGTCGTCTCGGGCGCAACCATTCGGATCGCGACCAGGCGGGCGCCGCGCGGTAAGGCAAGGCGCTCGTACCTCCGCCGGTCTTTGCGCTGGAGGTTCGTCGCGTCGAGCATCACGGTCTGGTTGGCGGCGAGTGCCGCCTCGACGCGGCGCTCCACTTCGCCGAACACACGGCCGTGTTCCCCCGCTGTGTAGCGCGGAGTTTCGAAAAGTTCGCGGCGGACGGCGTCGCTTTCGATATGGACCCCGGGTAGGCGAGCGGCCAGTGCCGTGGCAAACGTCGTCTTTCCTGTCCCAGGAAGTCCGGAAAGCAGGACGATCGCCGCCCCTGGGCTTCGGAAATTGCCGGTTCCCATAAGTCGTGATAGCCTGCCAGAGTTAAACAATAGGCAAAGGACTAGACAGGAAACAGGCTTGCTGACCGCAGAGCGCAAAACCGAACTGATCCAGAGCTTCGCGATTCGCGAAGGTGATACCGGCTCGTCGGAAGTCCAGGTGGCGATCCTCACGGAGCGCATCAAATACCTGACTACCCACCTCCGGGCGAACAAGCACGACTACCACACACGCCGTGGGTTGCTCATGCTCGTCGGCCAGAGGCGGCGGCACCTCCGGTACCTCAACAACAAGAACGTCAACACGTATCGCGATGTCATCGCGCGGCTAGGCCTCCGCAAGTAAGCGGGGGCCTTTTTCGTGCGCCTCCAACCGCGCGGTTGGCCTCTCACCCCACCAGCAGTGCACCTTTGCCGGCGCCCCTCCGTGGCAGGCGCTGACGTACCGTAGCCGGGCTCCGAACGCCCTGGCGGCGAAGAACGAATGAGTGCAGAACAAAAGAAGGCTATGAACACGTACGAAATTGAAATCGGGGGCAAGGCCCTCACCATCCAGCACGGCATCCTCGCCAAACAGGCGAACGGCGCCGTCACGGTCCGCCAGGGTGACACGGTTGTCCTCGTCACCGCCACCATGGCCGACGCCCGCGAGGGGATCGACTTCTTCCCGCTGACCGTCGATTACGAAGAGCGTCTCTACGCTGTCGGCAAGATTCCCGGCGGCTTCCCCCGCCGCGAAGGCCGCGCGAGCAACGATGGCATCCTCACGATGCGCCTCACCGATCGTCAGCTCCGGCCACTTTTCCCCAAGGGCTTCCGCCAGGAAGTTCAGATCGTCGCGATCACGCTTTCAGCCGACCGCGAGCATCAGCCCGACACGCTCATCAACATCGGCGCGAGCGCGGCCCTGATGATTAGCGATATCCCCTTCAACGGCCCCGTGAGCTGTGTCCGCGTGACCCGCCTCGAAGGCAAATACATCGTCAACCCCACGTTCGCCGAAGCCGAGGCGGGCGACCTCGACATCATCGTTGCCGGCACCAAAGAAGCCGTCGTCATGGTCGAGGCGGGCGCGAGGCAGGTCTCGGAAGAGATGGTGCTCGAAGCTATCGACGTGGCCATGGAAGCGAACCGCACGATCATCGCCCTGCAGGAGAAGATCGCCGAAGAAGCGGCGCCCGTGAAGAAGGGCTACAAAGCCCACGTGGAATCGCAGTCCGCCTACGACAAGGTCTCGGCCTACCTTGCGGACCGCATCGAAGAACTTGTGCACTCCGCCGCCAGCGAACGCAGCGACGCGAACAAGATGCTCCGCGTCGAACTGGCCGAACACTTCGGCGAAGAGTTCACGAAGCAGGAACTCGGCGACGCGCTCTACACCGTTATCAAGAAGGCCATGCGGAAGCGCATCCTCGAACAGGGCAAGCGCGCCGACGGCCGCGAAGTCACCCAGATTCGTGACCTCGACATCCACGTTGGCGTCCTCCCACGCACGCACGGCACCGGACTCTTCCAGCGCGGCGAAACGCAAGTCCTCTCCGTGGCCACGCTCAACGGGCTCACGCTCATTCAGAAGCTGGACACGCTGAACCCGAAAGAAACCAAGCGCTACATGCACCACTACAACTTCCCGCCGTTCTCGGTTGGGGAGGCCCGCCCGATGCGCGGCCCAGGCCGCCGCGAAATCGGCCACGGGGCGTTGGCCGAACGGGCGCTGGAACCGGTCATTCCCGACCAGGAAACCTTCCCCTACGCCATCCGCGTCGTCAGCGAAGTCATGTCTTCGAACGGCTCAACTTCGATGGCCAGCGTGTGCGGAAGCACCCTCGCCCTGATGGATGCCGGCGTACCGATCACGGCCCCGGTCGCGGGCATCGCGATGGGCCTGATTATGGGCGAC
>JANXYE010000322.1 GCA_025350285.1 Chloroflexota bacterium | reverse complement strand
GGAGAAGTTCGCAGGCATCGCGGCCACACGCGCCGGGCGCTTCGACGAGGCCATCGAGCACTTCGAGGCCGCCCTCCGCCAGGCGCACGAACTGCCGCATAAGATCGAACAGCCCGAGGTGCGCCGCTGGTACGCCTACATACTCATCGAACGCAACGCCCCCGGGGACGTGGGCAAGGCGCGCACCCTCATCGCCGAAGCGATCGCGATGTATACCACGATCGGCATGCCCCTTCACATCGAACTCGCCGAGCGCGTCCTCGAACGGGCCTGATGGCGCGCGTTCGGCGCGTGGTGCGTTGGCGCCGTTTCGGCCACAATGAACGCGCATTTACGCGGCCCGCCGCGCCCAACCGATTCGAGGTAGAGATGGAACTGCGCTTTGGTGCGAAGGAAGAGGCACTCCGCGAGGACGTGCGCGCCTTCCTCAAAACAAACCTGCCGAAGACCGCCGATACAGGCGGCGCGGGAATGGGCAGCCGCAGTGACGAGGACTTCCAGGCCGCGCGCGAGTTCAACCGCAAGCTCAGCGAGAAGGGTTGGATCGCGCCAGCCTGGCCGAAGGAATACGGCGGACTAGGCGCTTCTATCTACGAACAGATCGTGTTCAACGAAGAGTTCGGCTACCACGGCGCTCCGGATACGGGCACACGTGGGTTCGGCGTCGGCATGATCGGCCCCACCCTGATCATCCACGGGAACGAAGCGCAGAAGAAGAAGTACCTCCCGAAAATCACCAGCGGCGAACACATCTGGTGCCAGGGCTACAGCGAGCCCGGATCAGGTTCGGACCTCGCCAGCCTGCAGACCCGCGCCTACCGCGATGGCGACGAGTACGTTATCAACGGCCAGAAGATCTGGACCTCCGGCGGTCACCGCGCGAACCAGATGTTCACGCTCGTGCGCACGGACCCGGAGGCGCCGAAGCACCGCGGGATCAGCTTCCTCCTCATAGACGACATCAAGAACGTCCCGGGGCTGACGATTCGCCCGCTGGTCAACATGGCCAACCGCCACCACTTCAACGAAGTCTTCTTCGAAGACGTGCGCGTGCCGGCGGAGAACCTTATCGGCGAAGAGAACCGTGGCTGGTACGTCGGCATGACGCTGCTTGACTTCGAGCGCTCCGGTATCGGCGTGACCGCCGGTCAACGGCACACGCTCGAAGCGCTAACGGCGGTTTTGAAGGCGGCGGACCCCGAGAAGCGCAAGAAGAACCGTCTCAAGCTCGCGGACCTCGTCGTCGGCAACAACGTGGGCAAGTACCTCGGCTACCGCATCGGCCACATGCAGGCCAGCGGCCGGGTGCCGAACTACGAGGCGTCGGTGGTCAAGATCTACCAGAGCGAACTTGGGCAGCGGATCTACAACTGGGGCCTAAACATGCTCGGCCTGGCCGGCCAGCTCATGCCGGAAGAATCCCGCGCGCCGCTCGGCGGGGACCTGCCCGAGAGCTACCTGGCGGCGGTGCCGTCCAGCATCTACTCGGGGACGAACGAGATCCAGCGGAACATCATCGCGACCCGCGGGCTCGGCCTCCCGCGGGGATAGTAGCGGCCGGCAAGCCATCGCTCGACGACCAGTTGCCATTGCTGAGTTCGCTCGTGACCGTCGCGCAATGGACCGCGGACCAACGACCCGCGCACGCTCGCAACGACTACATGACCAATCGTGCGGCTCCCCGCAAGGACGTCTCGGCCTCGGCATCGTCGAATACCAGGACGGTGACGACATGACCCGCCGCCAACTTCAGAACCCCATAGATGGTGACCCGACTACTACGCGCCGCGAATAGCAGGCACCTTCTCGGTGCAACCCGCGACGGGTTGAAAAGCGGTCAGCCGGCGGCCCGTTTGTAGACATCGGACGTGAACGTCTTCGCTGCGATGCACAGATTCGACCATCCCTGGAGCTGCGCCACGAGCGCCTCGAAGTCGTCGCCGATTGCCTGAACAATCCTCTGCTCCATCGCGTCGGTGCGCTCCTCGATGTCGTCCCGAAATTGCCGGCCAGCGTCAGTCAACGCGCCGGAGGCGATCAGCCCGCGCTGCTCCAGCTCCGTTGCCGTGGCTGCGATTCGTGGCTCACTCCAGCCGCGCGTGGCGGTGTACGGACCGAGCGGCATCCCCAGCCACAGCTCGGTCAGGATATTCATCGCCACCGGGTCCAGTCCCGCGCTGACGGAGGCCGCGAGGTGGCTATCGCCCCGGTGCTCTCGTAGCAGGTTGCACGCGCGCCAGAGCTGCGTCGTCGGCACGTCGGGCCACGACAGCGAACGCAGCCCCGAGAAGAGTGCCCGGCCAGTTCCGTCAGCTGCCTCAACGCCGCGCCGTAGCGCCGTAACCGCAGGCGAGACGTCAACATCCCCCAGCACGCTGCGCAGACTGGCGGCCGTCGCGTCGGCCTGGGCCGTTAGCAATGCTTCGCGGCCCACGCCGCTGCGACCGCGCTCGTAGGCGGCGGTGATCAGTTCTGGCTCGAAGACGCCGAACGCTGCGACTACGACCGCCGCTGTCGGCTCGCCCATCGGCGCGGCGCGTCCCCAAACGTAACCGGCGAAGCGGTCGAGTCCGGGCGCTCCCGCACGCTCGAGTGTCGCCCTGTGGCCGACGTTGTGCATTGCGATTGGCTCGAAGGAATCACGCAGCCGGCGGGCTGGCCGGGCCCTTCGCACAGGCTTGGGCAGCATCACCTCGGTGGTGGGCTCAACGGAGTCCGGCATTTTCAACTCCTCGTGTGGATCGGATGCTCATTCGCTTGACGCCCCATCCGGCGGGTCAACCGGGCGCTTCCGTCGCCCGAACCAGTCTTTTGAACACCTCGCCGGGTGGGCTGACGACTGGATTGTACGAAGTTGCGAAGGGCAGTGCAGCTTGCCGGACATGTTCTTGCGGGACTTCGCCTGGCCGAATCCCCGATATTTTGCTAATCCGCCTATGGGAGGGACCGTATCCGCTATTGCACCTCCTCAGGTTGCTAAATGGTGGGCGATGGGAACGGTTGTTCGAATCGTCGCTGGTCCTCGAATTCTCGCTGTCGGCCAGGCTTAGAGAAAGGGCCTGACGTGCGATGTGTCGCTGGCGGGATCTTTTTCATCACCCTGCTAGTGTACTGAATCACAATTAGCATCACTGTTGCTGAGGCGGTCCAGCGTGGCGCGGGCGCGGCGGATTT
>JANXYE010000305.1 GCA_025350285.1 Chloroflexota bacterium | reverse complement strand
GGAATCGCGCTCGTGCTGGGGCGAACGGCCTCGAAACGTGGGACGCTGAGCGCCCTGTTCAAGCGGCCAGTTTTCGCCCGGATCGTCACCGTCATGCCGATTCTGAGCGCCGTCGGCGTCATGGTCGCGGGCCTCTACATCACCTATCAGGCCTGGAACACGCCGCTGTAGGAAACAAGGCGCAGGGGGCCAGCACATGGGCTGAGATCCGCGCCGAGATTGGGCGGTAGGGCCCGAGCTGGGAACCACCGATCATAGCCGCGACGGATACGGAGCGGTCTTTGGGATTTGCAGGCGGCTCGGAGTACACCGTCGTAAAGACCGCTCCTTTCAGTCGCGGCTAGGATCACGTGGTACGTAACTCAGCGAATGCCGGGTTGGTCCCCGACCCCCAGATGGGTGTTCGGCGATAGTGCGGACAGAGCCGCACGGCTCCTTGGCACGCGACGACGGTAACGGGCGGCCGAGGTTATCCCGCCGCCGCCGTGGCGACGATCTGGACCTCGAGGCGGAGACTGTCTTCGACGGAGACGAAGCCGCCGATATTCGGGGCGGCCATGCCAAAGTCGGCGAACTTGAAGCTCACCCTGGCCAGGCCGCTGAAGGTGGCGCCGTTGCGCAGCGCCGTGACATCCCAGGTCACTTCCTTCTTCACGCCATGGACTTCGAGCATGCCCGTCATCGTGAACGCCGCGCCGGCGCCGCTGGCCGGGAGCTGAGCCGGGAAGCCCGTCAACTTCGTGACGGTGAACGTGGCGTTCGGGAACTTGCTCGTTTCGAGGGTCTGCTGGACCCGGCGGTCGCGCATGCCCTGGTCGCTTGTGAGGTTGCTGAGCTTGACGGTGAACGTCGAAGCGTTCGAGGTATCCAGCCCGTCTGGCTTCAGATAGAAGGCGCCGGAGACCTCCTTGGTTGTGCCTTTGGCCGTCGAGTTCGTCGGCAGGCTGGCGAGCTTTTCGGCGGCGAAGTAGGCCGCTTCGGATTGGGCCGGATCGATCTTGAACGCCGTAGTACCCGCCGCCAGGGAGGGGGCCGCTGTCGCGCTCGCGGCTGAAGCGGGCGCGGACGCAGCGGAGGTAGCGGCGCTCGCGGAAGCTGATGGCGTGGTGAGCGTGTCTATCTGCTTCAGGGTGAGGGGCGCCGGGTCGTCCCGGAAAACGAAGTAGTAGACGCCGAAGCCAACGACCGCCAGCAGGGCGATACCGGCAATCCCAAGGATGCGGACTCTCCAGGAACTCAACATGTGCGCCTCCGGTGCTTCACCCGAGTGGGTACGTCCCACCCTAGCCGACTGGATGTTGCGCAGGGGTGACTGGAGGTAAATGCGCTCGCAACTATCTTGACGATGGTAAAGCCGCCTATGATGACACGGATGTGGAAGGGTCTCTCGGTGACGCTCGGCGCCTGGGCGGCGGGGGCGCTGTTGCTGCGGGTACTCGTCGTGCCCGGGCAGCATTGCCCGGCGCTCACCTCCGCCGATGCGCTCCAGGGCGCTCGCGATGCGGGCGCGTGGATGGCGCGCGTCCAGCGTGACGACGGGTCCTATCTGTACGAATACGACATCGAGGCCAACCGGCCGGTTCCGGGCTACAACGCGGTGCGCCACGCGGGCGTCACGATGGCGCTCTACCAGCTCGCCGCCTACGGAGAGCCGGGCGATGGGGCGGACGTGCTGGCGACCGCGGACCGGGGCCTCGCCTGGCTCCAGGCGAACCTGGTTTCGTACGACGGCTGGACAGCCCTGCGTGACCCGGACGACGGGGCCATCGAATCGGGCGGGAACGCGCTGCTCCTCGCCGCCCTTGCCCAGCGCCGGATAGCGACCAGTGACGGGCGCTACGACGGTTTGATGCGCGGGGTTGGGGCGTATCTCCGCGTCATGGAGCAGTCTGACGGCAGCTTCCTGCTGGCCTGGCTGCCAACAACCGGGAAGCCGGACCCTACCCAGCGATCGAAGTACGCCACCGGGGAAGCGTTCTGGGCGCTGGCCCTCATGCACCGGCTGTTCCCGGGCGAGGGATGGGACGAGCCCGCGCGGACGGTCGCCGACTATCTCGCGCTTCACCGGGATACGGTGGAAAAGCAGGACTACCCGCCGTGGGCGGACCAATGGGCCGCCTACGGGCTGGCGGAAATGGCCGCCTGGCCAGAGGCGGCGCTGGGGCCGGTCCTCAACGACGCTCAGATCACCTACGCTCGCTCGCTCGCCGACCGCTTCGGCTTCCTCGTGCGGGTTGAATCGCAGCGGACAGGAAGCTGGTTCTCGACCCTCATCCAGGGCCGGGAATCGCGCGCGGCGGGCATGGGGACGTGGGTGGAGGCGTTGGACTCGCTCTGGATACTGGCTTCGCTCGACCCCAGAATGGAGGATCTGCGGGGGAAGCTCGGCGAACGCGCGATCTGCGCCGCGGGGATGCTCCGCGACCGCCAGGTGACGCCAACGGAAGCGCCGCGCTACCGAAACACGGATGTCGCGGCTGGCGCCTGGTTCACGAACGGAGTGACGCGCATGGACGACCAGCAGCACGCGCTCTCCGGGCTCTTGCGCTCCCGGGCGATCCTCGCGGCAGGCGGGAAACGCAATGAGTGACGGGATCCGGCTGTTCCTCATCTTCCTCGCGGCTATCAACCCGCCGGCGATCGCGCTCTCGACGCCCGCGCTGTCGTCCGCCGTGCGGCGGAGGGCGGTAGCTCTGGCGTTGGTGGTCGCGGGCGTGATCTACATCCTGGCCGCGCTTACAGCCGAACGGTTCCTCGATGCGCTCGATATCGCACCAGAGACGTTCCGCATCGCGGCGGCCATCGTGATGGCGCCGGCCGGGATGTACGCCATCTTCCGTGCACGCGTCGCCGCCGAAAGCGCCGAGGAATCGTGGCGGGCGGGTATCTTCCCGCTGGCGCTGCCGCTGCTCGTCTCGCCGGCGACCCTGGCGGCGGCGATAAGCATCGGCGTCGATGATGGCGCCGGAAAGGCCGCGGCCGCGCTCGCCGTGCCGCTCGTGCTCGCCGCTGGCCTGGCCTTCGCCGGTGCTGGACGCTGGCGTCCAGCCGCCGATGGGCTCGCCCGGATGCTCGGCGCATTGCTGGTGGCGCTGGCGGTCGCTCTCGTGGTCGATGGCGTGCGCGCGGTTTAGGCGCCGGGCAGGAGCAGCCTGGGGGCCGGGCGCAACGGGTTCAGCCGCTCCGTCGCGACGATCGATCGCAGATTCGCGACGGCGCTCTCGGCCGCGCCCCAGGGGTTGACGACGGTGTAGTCGTCGCAGCCGGTCGCGTACTCGGCTTCCAGTTCCATGAGCCGAACATCCACCTCATGCGCGGGCGCGTCCCGGTGCGCAAGACGCATACGGAGGTCGTCCTTGTGCTCTTCGAGCGAGCGCTCCGAAGGAAGGCCGAGGAGACGAACGGTTACGCAGCCGGGGAGGCGCGTTCGCCAGGTGGCCGCGCCCTGGATGTCCGTCTTGATCACGAAGTCGTTGCCCGAAGCGAGCGCGCCTTCGATGACACGGCGCGTCGTGCCCTTGCTGTAGCGGAGCACGGGCGCCCATTCCGCGAAGGCGCCGCAATCGATGAGCGTCTGGAACATTTCAGGATGGACGAAGTAGTAGTCGCGGCCATCGCGCTCGCCCTCCCGGGGGTGGCGGTCGGTGACGCTGATGATGCGGGCGAGGGCGAGTTGATCGAGGACGAAGTCCTTGCCGGTGCCGCCCGCGCCATGTACGACGAGCGGGACGGGGAAGCCAGCGCGAGGAGAGGATTCGTGGGCCACGCGCCCAAGGTAGCGCAAATCTGGTGTTTGCGGGACGCGGCCTGGGGGCGCCACGCGCCAGCCCTCGGAGGGACACCTCCCATGGATTGGCTTGGCAAGGAAAAAGGGCCGGTGCGGTCGCAGCGGCCCATTCGTGAGGAGAGACGTTCTATTCGAAGGAGCGATTAGGAGAGGTCGGCGACCGCCTCGGTTCGGCGGCCCTTATAGCGGGAGCCGTTTAGGCTGAAGCTATCGCTGTCCCACATCAGGTCTTCGCTGCTGTTGCGAAAGTCCTTGGCCCGGCCACAGCGTTTGCAGTGCCCGGCGCTGACCGCCCCGTTCGGCGTATCGATAACCCAGTGGTGGCGGCATACCGCCGAGAGGCTGTTCACTTCAAGAGTCTCGGCGTGTGGCATATGCTTGCTACCTCAAATCAACTCACTCAACTTACCGCGCGGTAGCATCATACCAGAGCGAACACGGCAAACGGTACCCCTCAATGACAAAAGCGGAAGTAAATCGTTGGCTGCCATCGACGGCGTCAATGACTTGGCGGAGTTCTGTCGACCTCCGGGTCCGGGATCCGTTCGAACGACGCGTCGAGCGACCGTGAAGCTTGAGCACCACCTCGCCCGGCCCGGCCCCGGGGTCCGGGGCGTCCATGACCGCGACGCGGCCGGGTTCGTCGAAACGGAGAGCGTTCATGGGCGGATAGTACCGAGTACCGAGTTCTGAGTTCTGAGTCGCGCGCTCATCGGGGAGGCGTGGCCCCCGGTGGCCACTGGCGTAGCGGCGCCATCCCCAGGCGCACCCATGACAGTCCGCGACCCCCACGCGAGCGGCCCCTTCCGCTCGCCGCCGCCACGACCCCCGTCAGTACCGCGACCTCATGGGAGTGGTCACGATGATGCCGCTCGCCGCCGCCACGACCCCCGCGAAGCCCATAACAGCGACCGTACGCAAAACCTGTACCATCTCTGGGCGGCCAAGAGTCACGTCGCGCGCGGAAGCCGTATGATTGCGGCCGATGAAAGTGACCGAGTTCGTGAAGCGGTGGGCGGCCTCGACCGGCTCGGAGCGGAAGAGCGCCCAAAGCCACTTCATCGACTTGTGCTCAGTGCTCGGAGAGCCGTGGCCCGGCGAGGACCCTGGCAACGATTCCATCTACTGCTTCGAAAAGGGCATCGAGAAGTCGGGCGGCGGGGATGGCTTCGCGGATGTCTGGCTGAACGAGCGCTTTGGCTGGGAGTACAAGGGCAAGCACCACAACCTTCGAGAGGCGTACAAGCAGCTCGTTGACTACCACGAGAACCTCAACAGTCCGCCGCTGCTGGTGGTCTGCGATATCGACCGGTACGAAGTGCACACGCGCTGGATGAACCAGGAGAGCTGGACCTGGAGCTTCCGCAACGAAGACCTGACGAACAGCAACGCGGTTGGGGTATCGAACTCAGGTGGCGCGTCCATCCACGACGCGCCGAAGCTGACCGCCATGCAGGTGCTCCGGGCGCTATGGCAGGAGCCCGACCGCCTCCGCCCCCTGCGGACGACGGAGCAGATCACAAAGGAGGCCGCGCAGCTCTTCGACGGGATCGCCGAGACGCTGCGCAAGTACGGCGTCGAGCACATGCGCGTCGCTCGGTTCATCTCGCGGGTGGTGTTCTGCATGTTCGCGACGGACGTGGGGCTCTTGCCGCCGGAGACGTTCTCGGCGCTGCTCAAGAACTACGCGCACGACGCGGCGACCTTCCGCGAGCAGCTCCGTGAGCTGTTTCGAATGATGCGCGAAGGCGGTAGGTTCGGTGCGTTCACGGTGAAGCACTTCAACGGCGAACTCTTCCTCGATGACGATGTGCCCGAGTGGATTACGGCGGACGAGATCATCAAGCTCGGGAAGCTCGACGCGCTCAACTGGGCGGATGTGGAACCGGCCATCTTCGGGACGCTGTTTGAGCGCGTGCTCGATAAGACGGAGCAGCGGGCGAAGCTCGGCGCCCACTACACGAGCCGGGAAGACATCGAATTGCTGGTCGAACCGGTGTTGATGTGGCCGTTCCGGCGGAAGTGGGAGGCGATCAAGGAGCGGACGGACGAGCTGCGGGCGCGGACCGAGGCCGGACGGGTGGCCGAGGTGAAGAAGCTGGTCGGGCCATTGCTGGACGAACTGGCGACGGTGAAAGTGCTGGACCCCGCCTGCGGCAGCGGCAACTTCCTCTACGTCTCGCTGGCCCTGCTGAAGGCGTTGGAGAAAGAGGTCCTGGCCTTCGCCGGGATGTTCGGCGTGCACCTGGAGCCGCGCGTGCAGCCGGGGCAGCTCTACGGCATCGAACTGAACCCGTACGCGCACGAACTGGCCTCGATCGTCATCTGGATTGGGTATCTGCAGTGGAAGCACCGGAACGCGTTGTCGCTGGAC
>JANXYE010000018.1 GCA_025350285.1 Chloroflexota bacterium | reverse complement strand
TAGATGGAGTCGCAGCCTTTGAGACGAGTGTCGGCGGTGACTTCAGCCGAACGCCGCGCGAGCGATGTTGCGACGGCCACGAGCGTCATCAAGTTCCAATCCACGATTCGCTGCACCGCGATACGAGCTCGCGCCGGATCGCCAAGGGTTCGGCCGAAGGCCGAGGCGACCTCCGCCAGAATGATCGTTGGAGCGAAGAGGGGCTCCCCGCGTGCGTGTGCCGCGTCGAACCAGCGTCGAGCGGCGGCGTGGTTCACGTCCGGCTCACTAAAGAGAGACGTGATGAGGCTCGCATCTGTTACGGCCATACCGGCTCCCGACGCTGTTCGGCGACGGCCTCCGCGGCGGTGAGCGGGGAGTTCCAACTCTCCCCGATCCAGGCGGCCAGTTCGTCAATTAGCGCCATTTGCTCGGCATGCGTGTATTTGCGTTGCGCCTTTGCGTGCTCGATCGAATATGGCACCAGCATGGCCCGCGGTTCGCCATCGACGGTGACGACGTACTCCGCACACTCGTCGTGGACCTCGCGGACGATTTGGGTCGCGCGGTTCTTGAACTCTCGAATGCCGATCTGTTTCATGGCCCCTCGTTTCCGTGTAGCTACAGTATGGCTACACCGCGTCGCGAATGTCGACAGATTCCGGGCGCTCGGCGGCGGGCTCCCAAAGACCGCTCCGTATCCGTCGCGGCTAGGATCGGGACGCGGCCCCGCTCAAGGCGCGCCGCCTTCAGTAGTCGACAGATTCCGGGCGCTCGGCGCCGGGCTCCCCAAAGACCGCTCCGTATCCGTCGCGGCGAGGATTGGCAACGTGGGTCCGAGTCGGCGGACGGCTATCCTGGCCGCGAGTGGCGAACGAGCGGTTCGTTCACGCCCGTGCCACGCCCGACCCACGCAAAAATCTGAACGGGAACGGGCACTGGGAGAGCCCCGCGGTGCGCGCCTTGCGCCCGCCCGTGGGCTACACTGCCGCGAACCTGACTCACTGGAGCACGCCAATGGCCCGCATCGCCAATGCCACGCGCGAAACCTTTCCCGACTCCCTGAAGTACGTGTGGGACAAAACGATGGGCGGCCCGACCGGCGCCGCTAACATCTTCGCCACCATGGGCAACAACCCGGAGGTGCTGCGCGGCTACCTGCGCTGCGGGAACGCCCTGTGGGCGAGCTGCGGCCTGGATGTGCGCACGCGCGAACTCGTGATCCTGCGCTGCGCCTACCTGAAGAACAGCGCATACGAATGGCACCAGCATGTCCGCATCGGGCGCGAGGCGGGCATCACCGATGAGCAGACGAACGCTCTCCGCGATTGGGGCCCGAGCAAGCTCTTCTCACCGCCGGAACGGGCCCTGTTTGCCTATGCCGACGCGTTGAACGTCTCCAATCACCCGGGAAAGCCAACGTTCGACGAACTATCGAAGCACTTCGACGCATCGACCGTCGTGGGCGTCACCATCCTCGCGGCGTTCTACTTCGCCACCGCCGCCTTCCTCGGAGCGATGGAGGTTGAAACGGAGACGGACTTCGTGGGCTGGGAACTTTAAGGCTCCGGCGCCGGAGCGGTTGGCCGCCAGGGCGCCAAGACGGCGCAAACACGTTCCGCGGAGAACACCGCGCTCAGGCCCTCGGGCGAAACTTCACGAGCGTCGTCGTTGCGTCCACATCGTCGAAGACGGCCTCGACTGGCATCCCGACCCGAACATCATCGACCGGGCAGCCGACGACATTGGTCGTAAAGTGCGGCCCCTCTTCGAGTTCGATGATTGCGATGACGTAGGGCACATCGCCCGAGAACGCCAGGGCGCTGCCCCGCCGATCGATAGTGTAGGAATAAACAACGCCGCGGCCAGTGGCGGGCGCCCACGCCCAATCATCGTCCAGGGCGCCCGGCGTGAGCGCGCGGGGATACCAGAAGTACGAACCGTCGCCCCGCCGCGGGAGGATGAAGCGATGCTCGCGGGCGGCGTCCCAGAAGGCCTTGGTCACGGGCGTGGGGCGGGGGAGAGGCTTCGGCGGGAGGTCCTCGGCCATCACGCACCCTCCAGGATGAGCGCGGCCTGCTCGGACATGAAACCGCCCGTCCCGGTCACATAGGCACGTTCGCAACCTTGGAGCTGGCGCTCGCCGGCCCGCCCCTGGAGCTGCTCCAGCGCGTCGATGACGTGCGACATGCCGCCAGCGATGCCGGCCTGGCCCATGCTGAGCTGGCCACCATGCGTGTTCAGGGGCCAATCGCCGCGGAAGGTGAGGTCGTGCTCCTGGACGAATCGGCCGCCTTCGCCCGGGCCGCAGAAGCCCGAACCCTCGATCGTGAGGAGCACCGTGACCGTGTAGCAGTCGTACATCGAGGCCATGTCGATAGCGTCCCGATCGACGCCCGCCATGCGGAAGGCGCGGTCAGCGGCGGCCTTGATTGGACTCTGCACGAGCGTCGGCGCGTAGGTGGTCGATTTGTGCGTGACGTGCTCACCGAACCCGCTGAGCACGACGGGGCGACGCTTGAGTTGGCGGGCGCGCTCCAGGGTGGTGACCAGGACCGCCGATGCGCCGAAACAGGGCATCACGATTTCAAGCTGGTGCAACGGATCGACGATCAGCGGCGAGTTGAGCACGTCTTCGATGGTGATGGGCTGACGAAACACGGCCTTCGGGTTCGAGAGCGCGTTCGTGCGCTGATCGACGGCCACCTTCGCCAGGGCCTCCGGCGGCACGCCAAATTCGTGCATGTAGCGCTGCGCGACGAGAGCGAAGTGGGAGTTCGGGTTGTTCAGGCCGTAGGGAAGGTCGAACTGGCCGTGAGGCGAACCCCAGGCATCAGCGCCGAGGTAGGAGCGCGACGGGTTCCAGGCGCCGCCGGTCCCGGACGACGGCTGCGGGATGGTAGAAGCCAGGCAGATGCAGGCGTCGCAGGCGCCCGCTTCGATGGCGGCGACGGCGCGCCAGATCATCCCCACCGGGCTCGCACCACCGAGGTCCACTACTTCGGCGAAGTTCGCCGTGATGCCGAGGTACTCGACAATCGCCGCCGGCCCGAACATCGGCGACTCAGGGATGCCGGTAGAGAGCACTCCATCGATCTCGGCGGGGTCAAGTCCGGCGTCGTCGCAGGCCTCGCGGGTGATGCGCTGAAACGCTTCGAGCATGAACATGCGCTCGGGCCAGCGGCGCTGGGGCGCCCATTCGGTGTACCCGGCGATGGCGGCGCGGCGGCTTCGGTCGGTTGGCATCGGCGGACCTCCATTGGTTGTCGGCGAATCCTAGCAGAACGGCTGGCCACGAAGGCACCAAGGTCGCCAGGGCGTACCCCCGGTGGTCCTGGTGTCCGTGTGGCCGATTGTTCCCGCCGGCCGCTTGCCGGGCGGGCCGATCGCGCTACGCTGGCCCGATGGCCCTCGCCACGAGCGATTCTTTGCGCACCCGGTTCCGTGGCCTCCCCGAACACCGCCAGGGCATCCTCGCGGTGACGGGCGCGGCCATCCTCTTCAGCAGCGGCGGGCTGTTCATCAAGTGGGTTTCGCTCGACGCACTCGGCCTCACCATGTGGCGATCACTTATCGCAGGCGTGACGATCGCTCTTATCACCGGGCTGCGTCCGCCGAAGCCCTGGCGCGCCGGCTGGCTGGAATGGGCGCTGGCCATCAGCTATGCCCTCACGCTCGTCCTGTTCGTCGTTGCGACGAAGCTGACGACCGCCGCGAACGCGATCTTCCTCCAGTTCACGGCGCCGATCTGGGTGCTGTTGGCGGGGCGCTTCGTGCTCGCCGAGCGGCCGTCTCGCACGGACGTGATCTGCATCGCGGTCGCGTTCACCGGGATGGCGCTCTTCTTCGTGGGCAAGCTGGAGGTGCGGGATACGGCCGGCAACGTCTCGGCGATGGCTTCCGGGGTCTGCTTCGCCAGCTTTCTCATCCTCCTCCGCCGGCCAGAATGCCGTACGGAGACACGGCCGCGGTCGATGATGCTCGGGAACGCGCTGCTCGTCGTAACGCTGCTTGTCGTCAACGCCGCCCGGCTCTCGGGGGACTCCTTCACGCCCGGGGCCCGCGACATCGGCGGGCTGCTGTTCCTGGGCGTCCTCCAGATTGGGCTCGCGTACGTGCTCTTCGGCTACGGCATCGCGCGCATCCCGGCGCTCGAAGTGTCGCTCATCGGGATGCTGGAGCCGGTGCTCAACCCGGTTTGGGTGTTTGCGGTCCTGGGCGAAACGCCGGGGTGGTGGGCGGTGCTTGGCGGGGCGATTATCGTCGCCGCGGTGGGGGCGAGGACGGTGGTCTCGGAGCGGCGGCGCGGGATGGTGACGCGTGTCGAAGGCTGAGGACGGAGGGGCTCCGGCCCCCGGACCGGACGGAGCGCGGCTGCGGGCGGTCCTGGCGCAGCTCGACGCCATGCACCGCTGGCGCGGCTGGGTGTGGCAGCCGGGCGCGGACCCGTTCGAGATTATCGTGGGCGCGATCCTGGTGCAGAACACGGCCTGGACGAACGTCGAGCGTGCGCTGGATCAGTTGCGGGCGGCGGGCGCCATGAGCATCGCCGTCATGGACAGGCTGCCAGCGGAGGAACTTGAGGTGCTCATCCGGCCGAGCGGGCAGTACCGCCAGAAGGCGCGCAAGCTGCGGGCGTTCCTGGACCTGGCCGGGGCGCACGGCGGCCTCCGCGAGTTGCTTGCCGTGCCGAAGGACGAACTCCGGACCACGCTCCTCGGGACATGGGGCATCGGCCCGGAGACGGCGGACTGCATCGTGCTCTACGCATCGAAGCAGCCATCGTTCGTGGTGGATGCCTACACGAAGCGCGTCTTCAGCCGACTCGGGCTCGGGCCGGGCGAGGACGCGGCCTACGGAAGCTGGAAGCACTTCTTCGAAGCGGCCTTGCCGAGCGACGCGGAGGCGTGGGCGGCCTACCACGCGCTGCTGGTGCTGCACGCGAAGCACCTCTGCCGGAAGCGGGCGCCGCTCTGTGGCGGGTGCTCGCTGCGCGGGGTTTGCCCGAGCGCCTTTGGGCGGTAGGCGTTGTTGCGTGGGGTCCTCCCTGGGCACAGGGGGCCAACCCGTGGATTCCTGGAGTGGTTTCAGTAGCGACCATTGAGGTCTGGACCGAGCGTCCGCGAAGAAACCGAACAGATGCGTAGAATCGCCAGCTACCGCTCCGCCACGCGGAGGTCGCGAAAGGAAATGCCATGCCAGCCGACACATTCACGTTCGAAGCCATTCCGCGCTGGGAGCGCCTGCCCGAAGGCCTCAGCCTGCACGAGACGCCGGGAGTGGCGGTCGATGCACAGGACCGCGTCTACGCGCTCACGCGGAACCCGGAGAACCCGATCGTGGTGTTCGAACGGGATGGCGGCTTCCGAGGGACGTTCGGCAAGGGGACGTTCACGAACCGCGCGCACGGCATCCTCGTCGGCCCGGACGGCATGATCTACGCCACGGACGACGGCACCAGCACCATCACCCGGTGGAGCCCCGAGGGCGAGCTGCTGATGACCATCGGCAGCCCGAATCAGCCTTCTCCGCGCTGGAGCGGGCTGCCATTCTCGCGGCCGACACAGGCGGCCGTTTCGCACAAGACGGGCCACATCTTCATCAGCGACGGTTACGCCAACGCACGCGTGCACAAGTACACGCCAGACGGCAAGCACGTTCTCTCCTGGGGTGAGCCGGGCATCGACCCGGGCCAATTTATGATCCCGCACAACATCGCGATCGACCCCGCCGACAACGTTTACGTCGCCGACCGCGAGGCGCACCGCGTCCAGGTATTCGACGCCGAAGGCCGCCTACAGGCCGTCTGGAACAACATCCACCGGCCCTGCGGCCTGACCGTTGGCCCGGACGGGAACATCTACGTTGGCGAACTGAACGGCGTGGGCCTCGTCGAGGACTGTCCCGGCTACGGGCATCGGATAGAGGTCTTTAGCCCCGCCGGGAAGCTCCTCGCACGGTTTGGCGATCCGGCTGAGGGCGAAGAGCCCGGCCACTTCATCGCGCCCCACGGTATCGCCGTTGACTCGGCCGGCGACATCTACGTGGGGGAAGTGTCGTACACCATCCGGGGCCGCCTCCTGGACCCCCCGCGGGAGATGCGCAGCCTCTGCAAGATCCGGCGAGTCCCGTGAGCATCGCGGCTGACCTCGGCGTGGGTAGGACTACTTCCTCACGGGCGCGGTTCGTTGGGGTTGGGGTAGCGCCCGCTGAGGATCGCGGAAAAGCGTGGCTGCGGGAATCCGGCGAGGTAGAGCAGGTTGCCGAGCGAAAGGGCGAGGAGTGTGAGCAGGCGGACGAGCTTGCCGCTGAGGCTCGTGGGCAGCAGGCGGCTCGCGGCCGCAACGGGCGGGCCAGCGTGGACGGTGGCCCAGATGGCGCCGCGGATGAGGCGGATGCGCAGCCAATCCGGCCGCAGACGGAGCAGGCGGGACGCCGCCCCACGCCCTCGCCGTTTGCGCCCCTCTCCTAGCTCCGACAGGACACGCTGGCCGGTCCAGCCGCCGGCGACCTTTTTCGCCAGATAGACATCGAGGCGCGCTTCATGCTCGTGGTCGATGCGCATCTCCGGCCAGTAGAGGCAGCGGAAGCCGAGCGAGGCCGCAATCCGTCCAAACTCGACATCTTCAGCACGGAGGGAAGCCTCGTTGAAGGTCACCTGTTCGAAGACGGCGCGGCGCACGGCAAGGTTCTTCGTATCGACGTTCACCGGCTGGCCGTGGACCCACTTTTCGCGCCAGCGAAACGAGGCTTCGATAGCGCGACTGGCGGGAGTGGTGGCGACACCGCCGGAGCGCCCGCGGAGCAACTCCGCGGCGGTCGCTTCGAGCCCTTCCAGACCGCGCAGGATCCAGCCGGGCGAGACGCGGCAATCGGCGTCGGTGAAGAAGACCACCTCCCCAGATGAGGCGCGGATGCCAGCGTTGCGGGCGGCGGCCTGGCCAGGACGGGGCTCATCAAGGACCGTAACCGCGTGCGGGAGTCCGCCGAGGCGTTCCCGGAACTCCCTCCCTGAGCCGTTGTCGACCACGATGAACTCTACGTCGTGCCCCCCTCGCTCGCAGGCGAGCAACGATTCGACGCAGGCGAAGACGGGCGGGTCGTCCTTCACCGGCACGATGACGGAGACCTTCACATGGCCCTCCGCCGGCGGCGGCCTGGCATGCGGCCCTTGAGCAAATTCGCACCGTCCGGGGCCGCGTATCCGGCGTCGAAGAGGTAGCCGCCGGCGGCGTTCGAAAGCGGAGCGAGCAGCCCGACCGCCCGAATCGCGGCCGGCTGAGGGAACTTCAGGCCGAAGCGGTCAACGAGCCGGCAGAGTCCGAGGAGGGCGCGCACGCCAGAGGCGGCCGCCAGGCGCCGGAAGGGCAGCACCCGCAGAGCCTTGCCAAGAGCCGGGAGCGCCCGGCCCCGAGCGCGGTAGGGCGACCCGAGATCCTTGCGCTCGACGCGCAGGCGCCGCAACTGCCAGCCGCTGGCAATACGTTTGGCGGCGAACTGGACGATCGTCGCCTCGTGTTCGTGGTCGATGCGCATCGCCGGCCAGTGGAGCACCTTCAGGCCCCGGCTCTCGGCCTCAAGGCCAAACTCGATGTCCTCGGCGCGGGCGTTTTCCACATTGAAGCGGACCTGTTCGAAGACGGAGCGGCGAGCGGCGAAGTTGCGGGCGTTCAGGCGTGCGGGACGGCCGGCGCGGCGCGGACGGTGCGGGGCGAGGGCGCCTTCGATCCAGGCGGCGGCGGGTGTCGATTTCACGGCGCCCCAGGAGCCGACGAGGACATCCGCGCCCGTCGCCTCCAGGCCCCTGAGCGCCTCCTCCAGCCAGTCGGGATGGACCACACAGTCGGCATCGGTGAAGAGCAGAATGTCACCGTTTGCCACCTCGACGCCGCGGTTGCGGGCGGCGCCCGCGCCGGGGGTGGGTTCGTCTACGACCTGGACGACGGCCGGGAGCCCCCCGAGGCTCGCTCGGAATGCGGGGCGCGAGCCGTTATCGACGACGATCAGCTCGGTGTCGTCGCGCCCTGCGCCGGCGGCGAGGAGAGACTCGACGGCGCGGAAGACGGGTGGGTCGTCGCGCACCGGGATGATGACGCTGAGGCGTGGCCTTGGCTCGCTCACGCGGGCCGCCGAATCCGGCCGTGGAGCGCATCCTGCCAGGCTGGGGGGGCATATCCGCCGTCGTGCAGGGCGGCCCCGGCCGCAGCGGCGCCGCTGCCCAGCACCTTCAGGGCAAGCCCGCCGGCGCGCGTGGGGACGAATCGCCCGGCGGTATCCAGCGCCCACCCTGCCCAGACGATGCCGAGCAAGAGGCCGCGCATCGCTGCCGCCTGGCCGGGAAACGCTTTCGTCCGGGCCGCGAGATTCGGGAGGAGCCTCGGGCGCTTCATGGGCCAGCGGAGCGACGGGCTGGTGGCGGCTACCGCGCGGAGGTGCCATCCGCCGACGACCTTCTTCGCGAGGAAGACGTTGAGTTCTCCCTCGTGTTCGTGAGAGACGCGCATGGCCGGCCAGTAGGCGGTGCGAAAGCCGAGTTCCTCGGCCCGCATACCGAATTCGATGTCTTCGCCGCGAATGGACGCTTCGTTGAACCGCAGCGAGTCGAACACGCGCCGCCGGGCCGCCATGTTGCGCGTGTCGAGGCGCACCGTGTCGCCCGGCACGCTTTTGCGGCGCTTGCGGAAGGAGGCGTGGATGAGTCGCGCGGCGTTCGTGTCCCCGGCCATGGTCGCGGCCCCGCGGAGGAGGTCGGCGCCGGTCGCTTCCAGGCCGGCCAGCCCGGCCGCCATCCAGCCCGGGGCGGCGACGCAATCCGCGTCGATGAAGAAGATCACGTCGCCGGTGGCCTCGTCGAGCCCCCGGTTACGCGCGGCCGAGGGGCCGGGACGCGGTTCGTCGAGCACGCGGACGGACGGCGGGAGGGTATCGAGAGAGGCGCGAAAGTCCGGCGCGGACCCGTTATCGACCACGAAGAATTCGACGTCCGCGGCCCCGGCCAGCACCGACGCGACGGCCTGGAAGACCGGCGGATCGTCCTTCACGGGGAGAATGACGCTGACTCGCACGTTCGGATGGTAACAGGGGTGGGAAACCGGGGCAGCTAGCCGCCAGGCTGGCCAAGAACCCGAAATCTCTGGCGGGCATTCCCTCGCGCTCAGCCGTCGCCGGGGACTTCGAGGCCGCGGAAGTGTTCGAACGAAACGACGAGGCCCTTCGCATCGAGGTCGATGAGCACGGCGTCCAGGCGAGCGCTGTCGGGGTCGATGCCCTCGCGTTCGCAGTATTCCATGGCGCAGCGCCACATCCGGCGCAGCTTCACTGGCGTGAACGACTCGGCGGCGGCGCCCGGTGAAGCGCGGCGGGTGCGAACCTCGACGAAAACCGTCTCAGCGGCCTCGCGCGCGACGATGTCGATTTCGCCGGAAGGGAGGCGGACCTGGCGGCCAACCACCGTCATCCCCAACGCCTCGAGCCGCAATGCCGCGACGCGCTCGCCGAAGTCACCGAGGGCGCGTTTTGGCGTCACAGGAGGAGGGCCCGCTGGGCGACCGGGGCGAAGCTTCGGCGATGAATGGGACACGGCCCGTGCTCGACGAGCAAGCGTTTGTGCTCGGGCGTGGGGTAGCCTTTGTTCTGGCGGAAGTTGTAGCCGGGGTAAAGCCCGCACATTTCGACCATGTAGGCGTCCCGGGCGACCTTCGCCACGATGGAGGCCGCCCCGACCGCGATGCTCAACGCGTCGCCGTCGATAATGGCGCGGACGTTGGGGAGGGGCAGCGGGAGCGCGTCTGAGATGATGTGGTCTGGCTGGACGGCCAGCGCGCCGAAGGCACGGAGCATGCAGAGCTTGCGCGCCTGGTAAATGTTGATGCGGTCGATCTCGGTGGGGCTTGCCCAGCCGATGGCCCAGGGCACGGCGGCCATGATCTCGGCCGCGAGTTCATCGCGGACGCGTTCGGGGAGCACTTTGGAGTCGTTTACCCACCTGTACCATCTGAAGCGGCGGCCCGGAGGCAAGGCCACACAGGCGGCGGCGACCGCCCCGGCGAGCGGTCCAACACCGACTTCATCCACGCCCGCGACCCAGTGGGCTCCAGCTTTCCACGCCTCGCGTTCGAACTTCAGCGAGGGGACGGGGTGCTTGGAGGAGACCATCGCCGGATTGTACGAGTTCTGGGTTCTGAGTTCTGAGTCCGAGTCCTGGGTCCCAGGTCCTGAGCCCAGGGCCGGGCGCTTTTGCCTTCGGCGCGCGCCGCGTAGATTCGCCCAAATACAGACTGTCCTGGAGCATCGCCTTGCTAACCGCCGCCGACGAATACCTCATCCATCAGACGCCGCACACCTTCGACCAGGTGGCCACGAGCGACCGCAACTTTTACGACCGCTACTTCTTCAACGGCTACCGGCGCGACGGGGGCGTGTACTTCGCCGTGGCCATGGGCACGTACGCCAACATGGGGATCTTCGACTGCGCCTTCGCCGTCGTGGTCGATGGCAAGGAGCGGTTCGTGCGGGCATCGCGGGTACTTGGGCCGGACCGGATGGACACGAAAGCGGGGCCAATCAGCGTGCAGGTGGTCGAGCCCCTGCGGAAGCTGCGCCTGAAGGTGGCGAAGAACAAGTGGGGAATCACGGCGGACCTGACGATGGAGGCGCGTTCGCTGCCGAGCGAGGAACCGCATTTCTTCCGGCGCGACGACAACGGTGCAGTCGTGATGGACTACACGCGGTTCACACAGCACGTCACCTGGACCGGCAAGCTGACCGTCGATGGCAAGACGCATGACCTCTCGCGGGGCGGGCCGTGGTGGGGTTCGCGGGACCACTCGTGGGGCATCCGCGGGATCGGTGGCCGGGACCCGCGCGGGGCGCCATCGCCCGCGCCGCCGCAGTTCTTTTGGAACTGGGCGCCACTGAACTTCGATGACCTGTGCACCCTCTACACCGTTTCAGAGCGAACAGACGGCACACGCTGGCACCAGTCGGGGGTCATCCTCACACCGTTCCCGAACGCGACCCAGGAGGAGGTCGAAGTCGACCACGCGCTCACGTTCCAGAAGGGAACACGCCATCTGAGCGGGGCGGCGATCACCTTGAAGCCGGCGAAGGGCAAGGAGATGGTGATTGAGTTCCAGCCGCTCTACCACTTCCTGATGAAGGGCATCGGCTATGGCGAGCCGCGCTGGGGGCACGGGATGTGGGTCGGCCCGGACGAAGTCGATGGCGGAGAATATGACCTGGCCACGGAAGACCCAATGGCGAACCTGCACGTGCAGACGGTTTCGCTGGTGACGGCGGGGCGGCGCAAGGGGATCGGGGTGTTCGAACAGATCGTGATGGGCCCGCACAAGAAGTACGGCTTCAAGGAGATGCTGGACCCGGCGCGTTAGCCCCGGCTAGCCGGGCATCGGCTCCAACTCCCGCAACTCGATCCCTACAGGGACCGTGATGCCGTTATCACCGGCGGTTCGCCGGCGAGGGCCGTGAATCTCGATACCCTGCACCATCCCGGGCGAACCCTCTTTGCGAAGCATGGCGCCGGGAGCGACTTCAACCATGACCTGCTGAGCCTCGGGTCGCCCAGATCCAGGTAGAGGACGTCCCCGGCCTCGTCGTATTCCACTGTCAATCGCGTTCCCATCTCACACATTCCCTACTCCGTGAGGCGCCGGTAGAGGGCCGGGAGGCGGCTGGGGAGAGATTCGATGTCCGCCACCACCTCATAGCCCATGTCTTCGCACATGGTCTTCAGGTAGTCGTGGCCGGCGCGGTCCACGGTCAGGGCGAAGGGGGTGATGCCTTCGCGCTTGGCCTCGTTCAGCGCCTGTTTGGTGTCGTGGATGGCGTATTCCTTCTCGGTGCGGTCGCGGCCATAGCCGTGGTCCTGGGGGCGGCCGTCGCTGAGGAGCACGAGAATTTTCACCTTGGCGTCGGTCAGCTTGAGCTTATAGGTGGCATGGCGAATAGCGGGGCCCATGCGCGTCGAACGGATCGGGGTGATTTTGTCGAGCCGCCTCTTGATCGGCTGATCCAGTTTTTCATCGAAGTCCTTGATGACGAAAAACTCGACGTTGTCCCGCCCGTAGCCGCTGAAACCGTAGATGCCGTACTGGTCGCCGATCGTTTCGAGCGCGGTCATCAGCAGGACTGTCGATTCCTTTTCGAGGTCGATGATCCGCTTCGGCGGCGCGGTCAGTTCCTGGCGGCGCTTGGACACCCACCACGAGAGGTACTTGCGCGGATCGTCGTCGTAATCGTCGTCGTCGTATTTCTTTTCGCGCTTGTTGATCTCTTCGTCAGTGCTGGCGGACATGTCGATGAGGAACGCCACGGCAACGTCACGTTCGATCTTGTTGCGGCGCCAGTAGATCTTCTCGTTGGGGGTGCCGCCAGCGCGCCGTTCAACCATCCAGTCGATAGCGGCGTCGAGGTCAAAATCTTCGCCCTCGGGCAGGCGCTTGATCTTGCGAAAGAGCTCGGGCTTCATGAGCTCGAACTGCTTACGCGTCTGCGCGACGAGGCCGGCGTGTTCGCGCAGGGTGTTCTCGTAGAAGTTCTCCTCGCCCTGTTCGAGCTTGGACTCTTTTACGGCGCACCAGCGCGGCTTGTAGTCCTGGGCACGGAAGTCCCATTCATCGTAGTAGTAGACGGTCACGACGGGCGCGAGGCTGTCTTCTCCCTCTTCGCCGGGGGTGCTGTTGTCGCCGGTTGGGTCGCCCTTGTCGTTCTTCTTTTCGCCGGCGGGGGTGCCAGCTTCCTTCATGAGATTCGAAAGGAACTGGCCGGTGGTCGAATCGAGATCGCCATCCATGAGCGAATCGAGGTCGATTTCGGCGCTCTTCGCCAGGAGTTCCTGGAGCTGTTCGGGGGTGAGCTGCATCGGGTTCTGCTGGCCGGCCTCGCCCGTCTGAGCGTCCTTTCGGAGCTTCATCAAGAGCTGAACGAGTTCCGGCTTGAAGTCGCCGCGGAAATCGACATCGTCCGGGCTGCGGTACTCCTCCTCGCCCTCGCCAACATCGCCCATCTGGGGGTTGCCGCCCTCGCCGCCCATCTCGCCGCCGCCTTCGGCCGACATCTGCTGGGCGCCCTCCATCGGATCGACGTCCTCCCACTCAGCGTCCTCATCCCCCATCACGTTCGGGATTGCGGAGGCGATGCGGAAGAGCCGGTAGGCGGCCTCGGCCGAATCAGCGACGGTCGCGTTCGGGTCGGCAATCGCCTGAAGAAGTCCGAGGCCTTTGGCCATCTCTCCGGCACGATCCTTCGGGAAACGCACCGCGTCCGCGCCGTCGAGGCTGGCGCGTACGAGGTTCTCCACGAAGGCGGTGCGCAGGGGCATTTTTTTCACGTCGGGACGGGCCTGGAGGGCCGCCTGCTGCATGCGAATCAGCGGGCGGCGCATGCCGCCGTACTCGCGGAGAATGGAAGAGTCGATGCGCCCGTCTTCGACCACCGTAAAGAGGTCCGAAGCGAGCTTGCGGTCCGGGAAGAGGTCGAAGTAGCGCTCGATGTCCGTAACGGCGCGGGATTCCTGCCCTTCGATCACCTTCGGCAGGCTCGGCTCGAAGACGACGGAGGGGTTGGCGAAGCGGAAGTCGAAGCTGCCGAATTCGAGCCGCGCCGCCTGGTGGGTAGCGAACACCTTCATGGCGGCGAAGTTCTCGTCCTTCTCGGCGTACCGCTCCATGACTTCGGGCAAGAAGATCGTGGTGCCTTCGGTGCTGGCCTGCTGCTGGTCCACCCAGCCGATGCCCTTTTCGGCGAGCGCGGCGGTCGTTTGCACGCTCAGGTTGCGGCCCGTGAGCGCCTTGCAGTAGAGCCGCAGGATCTCGCCGACCTTCGTCAGTTCGATGCGCGCCGAGAGCGTATCCAAGACATCTTCGCCGCGCGTCGATTGGAGGCGGAAGTAGGCTTCGCCGCCATCGTGGCTGGCCTGGAGGATGCGCAGGCCGTGGGCCTGCCAGGCGTCCAGCTCGTCGATGTGGATGCGCTGGAGGACGCGCGGCACGCTCGTGAGGAAGTCCATCGAGGCGTAAGCGGAATACGGAGCGAGCTGCTCGGCAAGGCCGAGGATGCGGTGGTGATCGTCCGGGTCGAGTTCGGCGAAGGCGGCCGCCGCTTCCTCGAAATACTGGAAGGCGGAGCGGTTGTGCCCACGGGCGACCTGCGCGGCGAGCAGCAGGTAGCGTTCGCGCTCGGGGCCATGGACCTTCTGCACCAGTGTGCCGCCGCGTTCGAAGTAAAGCCGAGAATCAGCCCAGCTCGATTGGGCGAGTTCGACCGCAAAGGCGATAAAGGGCAGGCGGTCGTCTTCGTCCAACTTTGCGAGCACCGTCGGGGCGTTGGCGAGGCAGGCGGAAGCGAGTTCGTAGCTGTGGCGGGAGAGTTCGTCGATGAACAGGACCAGGCGCGCGGCCTGTCCGATGCGGACGGCCCGGAAGAGTTCCGGGGCGAGGTCGTAGAACTGGGCGGCGAGCGAACTGCTCTTCCAGTTGCCCTTGTAGAGACGGCGGCCAAGGTCGGCCCACTGGCGCAGATGGCCCTGGCCGACCGCGCCTATCGCGGCCGGAGCGGAGCGCAGGAACGAAACCGCGAGC
>JANXYE010000290.1 GCA_025350285.1 Chloroflexota bacterium | reverse complement strand
CTTGCCGGCCGGGACATCGAACGAAACCCTGCGCAGGGTCGGCGTGTCCGCGATGTAGCTGAAGTCCACGGCCTCGAAGGCGACGAGTCCGCGGACAGCCGCCAGGGTGGCCGCGCCGGGGCGATCGACGATCTCCTGCTTCAGATCGAGGAATTCGAACAGACGCTCGAATAAGGCAAGCGAGCTGAGGAGCGAGACGTTGACGTTCAGGAGCTGCGAAACGGGCCCGAATAGCCGGGTGAGCAACCCGGCGAATGCGACCACGGTGCCGAGGCTCGCGTCCCCGCCAATGACGCGCCGCCCGCCGTACCAGTAGACAATCACCGGGGCGAGCGAACCGAACAGGCCAACGCTGACGCCGAACCAGCGGCCGACCATCGCCCGGCGCATGTTGAGCGTGCGGATGCGTTCGTTCGTGCCATCGAAGCGCGCGATCTCCGCCTGGGAGCGCCCGAACGTCTTGACGAGCAGCACGCCGCTCACGGAGAGCGTCTCCTGCATATGGCCGCTCATCAACGCCAGCTGCTCCTGAGATTCGCCCATGAGATCGCGCTGCACCGCCCCGACCCGCCGTGAAGGGAGGATGAAAAGCGGCAGGAAGGCCACCGAAAACAGCGCCAGGCGCCAGTCCAGCACGAGCATGAGGGCGAAGGTAGAGACGACCGTGATGAAGTTGCCGGCGATCCCGGCGAGCGTGTCGCTGACCACGCCCTGGACGGCGCCGACGTCGTTCGTGATGCGCGAAAGCACCTCGCCCGTGCGAGTCCCGGTGAACCAGCGCAGGGACATGCCAGTCAGGTGGCGGTAGAGCCGCGAGCGCAGATCGAACATCACGCCCTGGCCGATGGCGGTGCTGAAGTACGTCTGCGCGACCCCGGCCAGTGCCCCGAAGGCCACGAACGCGACCATGATGCCGACCAACACGTCGAGTTCGCCCCGGCTGCGGTCCGAGATGATCGCGTCATCGACGATGCGCTGCATGATGAGCGGTGGGCCGAGCCCAATCAGCGCGCTCGCCACGATAATGACGAGGAGCATGGCCATGGTTCTGCGGTGTGGCCGGTTCAGCGCGAGGGCGCGCTTAAGCGTCGGCCAGGCAGGGCGCTGGGGCCGGGCTTTCCGGCGCGCAAGCCAATCAGAAGCTCCAGGATGCATAAACTGACTCTACCGCCGCGGCCAGCAAGAGAGTGCCGGTCCGGCCTATCCGATCAGGCGGCGCTGGGGCGCGCCCCGGCGCGGAGGTCGCGCGAGAGCACGAGCCGCGCCCGTCCCGAACGCTTCGCTTCGTAGAGCGCCTGGTCCGCGTCCTCGTAGGTACGCGCCACGGCGTCCTCGCGTGAGCGGCCGCCGCGCCGCCCGGGGGCCAGCCCGGCGCTCGCCGTCACCGTAATCTCGGCCGCCGAGAGCGCGATTGGCGTGCCGCCAATGCAGTCCAGGACCTCGTGCGAAAGTTCAACAGCCTCGGCGTAGTTCTTGAACAGGATGCCGAACTCTTCGCCCCCGATGCGGCCGACGTGCGCCCGCGAAGCGACCCGCCCCGTCATCCGCTTGCCCACTTCGATGAGCACAACGTCGCCACCCGGGTGACCGAAGGTGTCGTTGACCTGTTTGAAGCTGTCCAGGTCGAGCAGTGTGACCGCGGCCGGGCGCGTGCGGGTGGCCAGATCGAACCACGCCCGCCGGTTGAGCAGGCCGGTGAGCGCGTCGTGGCTGGCGGCGTATTCCGCCTCGTCGCGCAGCCCTTGGAGTTCGGCCGCCTGCCGCGCCAGGCGTTCCGCGGTCTCCTTCAGGGTGCTGATCAGTGCCTCGCGCTGGGTCTCCGCCTCCATCACGTTCGAGATGTCACGAACCACGCAGTAGACTTCGCCCTCGGCGGCTGGTGGCGTGATGCTCCACGAGAACCATTTGTACGCCCCATCCGCGCAGCGGAAGCGGATGCGAAGCTCTCGCACGAGCGCCCCCGCCCGCAGCCGCTCTCGCGCCTCCCGCGCCGGCAGTTCGTCCAACGGGTGGAAGCGATCGAACGGGCGGCTGCCGATGAGTTGCGGGAGGGCGTAGCCGGTCGTCTGCACCCACGCGGGGTTCGCCCGGATGATCCGCGCTCGGGTGTCGAGGACGGCCAGCATGTCCAACGAAAGCGAGAAGATCCGGTCACGGTCGCGTTCCGCTCCGCGCGTCTCGGAGAGGTCAACCAACGTCCCACGGTAGCCGATCGGCTGGCCATTCTGGCTCGTCGCCAGGGCGACGTTGATCGACACCGGCACGGTCGTCTCGTCTTTGCGCCTGAGGGTCGCATCCTGGTTCGTAAGGCGGTCGCGCCCGGCTGAAAGGGCCCCGGCCAGGCCGGCCGTGAGCGAGTCGTCCGGGATAAGGCGATGGACGTTCATCCCAACCAGCTCGTCGGGCGTATACCCGGTGTGCCGGAGCGCACTCGGGCTCGCGACCTTCACGTTCCCGAAGAGGTCCACTTCAAAGTAGAGTTCCTGGAGGTTTTCGAACATGCCAAGGAGCTGTTCTTCACGTTCCCGGAGCAGCGCCCGGTGGTCATCGAAGTCCGTCGCTTCGTGGGCGACGAGCAGCCAGCCGCCGGTCCCGTCGCCCGCCCGCACTGGCACCGTGGAGACGGCCGCGAACACGTCTTTGCCGCCGGCGCCGGTGAAGCTGTAGCACCGTTGTCGCCTGTCGGTTTCGAGCCATGCATCCGATTCCGGCAAGGGTTGAATCGAGATCGTCGAAAACGGCAGTCCGATAAGGCGGCTCGCATCGAGGCCGAGGAGCGCCTCGAAGGCGGGGTTCACGGCCGTGATTGCGCCGCTCGAATCGACGACGCAAACGCCCGCGCACGCCGCCTGGATGGCGTGCGCGAGCACATCAGCGGTCGTGCTGAGGCGCGACCCGGTGCGTGGCGAAGCGGTGGAAACGTTCTCCGGCATGCCTGTCTCTCCTCTACAACATCGGCAGGCAAGGCGCCGCCTGTAGTGAGAGCGCGCCCCGGCCGCGAAATGTTGCCTTGTTCACCGCCAACGCTACTGACGGTTGAACGCCGGCGGACGCTTCTCGCGGAAGGCCGTCACCGCCTCCGTGTGGTCCGGCAGGCGCCGGGCTATCTGGTCGCGGATCAGCTCGCGCTCCATCACGGCTTCGAGGTCCCGGTCAAGAGGATTCTTGCGCAGCAATTCTTTGATCATCATGACCGCCTCGGATGGGTTGTTCGCGATCTC
>JANXYE010000131.1 GCA_025350285.1 Chloroflexota bacterium | reverse complement strand
GTCGCGGTCGTAGCCGCCGTCGCGTTCCAGTTGGCGGATGCGGTCGAAACTCACCTCCTTCTGGAGGTAGTCGCGCATAGCGTCGCGAAGCAGGCTCTGGGTTTCGGTGAGGGTGGTCTCCATTGCGTCCTCCTAGCGGGGCAGGCCGAGGCCGCGGCGCGCAATAATGTCGCGCTGGACTTCGTTGGTGCCGCCGCCGAAGCGGAGGAAGGGCGAGGCGCGGAAGGTCTGCTCCATTTCGCCGCTGGTGAAGGCTTCGGGCGAGCCGCGCATCTGGGCGCCGCGGCGGCCGAGCAGGTCCATAAACATGTTGCTCATGGTGTAGCGGAGTTCGGTGGTCCAGACCTTGGACATGGAAGCTTCCATCGTTGGCGTGTCGCCGCGAGCGACGATCGCCGCGTTCGTCATGGTGATCGCCCGCATGACTTCGAGGTCGACCTCGATCTGCGCGAGCCGGGAGCGGACGGAGGTATCGGCGAACGTGTGCGGCTGATGTTCACGAAGGTCGCGCACGGCCCGGGCGAAGGTCTTGTTCAGTTGGCCGCCATCGCCGATAGCAACGCGCTCGTAGTCCAGCGCGTTGGCGAGGATGTACCAGCCGCGGCCGGGTTCGCCGATGAGGGCATCGCCCGGTACGCGCACGTCTTCGTAGAAGGTCTCGTTCGTGCGGACGCCGCCCATCGTCCAGATCGGGCGGACGCTGACGCCGGGGGCGTTCATGGGGACGATGAACATCGAGATGCCACGATGCTTGGGCGCCGCAGGATCGGTGCGGGCCGCGAGCCAGACGTGGGTCGAGGTGTGGGCGGCTGACGTCCAGAGCTTTTGGCCGTTGATAACCCAATCGTCGCCGTCTTTCGTCGCCATGGTCTCTAGCGAAGCGAGGTCGGTCCCGGCGTTGGGCTCGGAGTAGCCGAGGGCGAGGGTTATCTCGTTGCTCCAGATGCCGGGGAGATACCTGCGCTTCTGCTCATCGCTGCCGAAGCGCTCGATGGCCGGGGCGATCATGGAGGCCGTACCGCGGCCGTACGGGATCTCCGCCCGGGTGAACTCCTCGACCAGGATGAACTGGTACCAGGGGGACTTCTGCTCGCCGCCCATCTCCTTGGGCCAGCACATCTTGACCCAGCCGCGGGCATCGAGGGCGTCGCGGATCTTGAGCATTGTGGGGCCGAAGCGGGTGCCGTCCTCGGCGGCCTGGGCTAACTCACGCTCCAGTTCCGGGGTACGGATGTGCGCTATGAAGTCGCGGACCTCGGCCCGGAAAGCTTCGAAATCGTCGTCCCAACCGAATTCCATGGCAGACTCCTCAGGTAGCGGGGCGGCAGGCGAACGCTGTTTGGTTTCGCCGGAAGATGAACGATGTTAGTCATGCGATAAAGGGCAGCACAGCTTCGGCGACCGCTCTCGGTCGCTCCTCCTGCACCTGATGGGCGGCGTTTGGAATGAGCTCAACGCGGCTGCCAGGAATCTTCGCACTGAAGGCTTGGGCGTAGGATGGCGGATTCAGCAGGTCGTCGGCGCCCCAAACGATCAGCGTGGGGGCGCTGATGCGGTGGATGCGTTTGTTGAGCCCGCGGTTGGGGATGGGCCAGAGGTACTTGGCCGCGACGCGGAGCGACTTCACACGCTCCAGGGCGACGGCGACGCGGCCCTCGGCGTCTTCAGGCGTATACGCGGCGCGTTTGGCGGGCTCAGAGTCCTGGTCGAAGTAGAGGGCCTGCGCGAGGTCTGTTGGGGAGGCGACGAAGAAGTCCAGGACGGGGTTGGCGGGATCCCAGAGGCCGGTGGGGGCGATGAGCACAAGCTTCGTGAATCGGTCTGGCTGAACGGCCGCGAGCTCGGCGGCGATCATCCCGCCGATCGAGTGTCCGATGATGGGCAGGTTGCGGAGACCTTCGGCGTCGAGGAAATCGAGGAAGAAGGTGATGAGGTCGTGGAAATCGAGCAGATGTTCATCGCCGGAGGTTCCGCCGTAGCCGGGGATGAACGGCGCGACGACCGTATGGCGAGTGGCCAGTTCATCGAGGAAGCCGTCCCAGTTGAGGCCCATCGCGCCGTGAAGAAAGAGCACGGGCGAGCCGGAGCCCCCGCGCAGCACTTCGACGTTGAACATGCCGCCCCTCACGGGGCGCGTGGTGACTTCCATGGTCTCCTCCTGGGGGGTAAGCGAAGGGGCGATTCCGGCCTTAGAGGGCCGCGCTGGCCTGTGAGTAGATCGGTCCGGGCTTCTGGACGTTGCGCAGGGGCTGGGGCCACCAGTGGTCTTCCCACTCTGGCCAGAGATGGCGCAGGTTCGGGATCACCTCGGTCGCGGTCTTCTTGATGTTCGCCATGGCGAGGTCGTGCGGGATAGAGCCGAACTGGTTGAGGATCATGAGGTGGCCGATGCGAAGGTCCTTGATGATCTGCTCAAGCTGCTCGGTCACCTGCTTTGGCGTGCCGGCGACGATATTACCTTGCTCGCGGAGGTCCTTGAAGGTGAGGGCCGGAGGGCGCTCGCCGAAGGCCGTGGTCTGGCCGAGGAGGCCGGCCTTCACCGTTTCGAGCGTGCGGTAGCCGGGCGCGTCGGCGAAGCCAGGATAGACGTGCAGCATCTTGTTGTAGAAGTACTCGCCGTGGGGGCCGAATTTATCCTGCACTTCGCTCTCGGAATCGGCGACGGCTACGAGCTGGAGAAAGCCGGCGTGGTAGGGGTTTGGCTCGGCCTTGAGTTCGGCGGCCTTGTTCCAGAAGCCGTCCATCACCTGCTTGCCCCGCTTGAAGCCGGCGTAGGAGAGGTAGGCGTAGAGGTACTTCTTTTCCACACACCAACCCCAGGTCTCTATCGAGCCGCCGCCAGGGATCCAGATCGGCGGGTGGGGCTCCTGGATCGGGCGGGGCCAGATGTTCACGTAACGAAGCTGCGTGTACTTGCCATCAAAGCTAAAGACATCCGGGTTGGACCACGCCTGCATGATGAGGTCTTCCGCTTCGTAGTAGCGGTCGCGGAGCGTTGCGGGATTCATGCCGTAACCGAAGTTCGTGTCCGACGAGCTGCCGACGGGGAAGCCAGCGACGAGTCGCCCGCCGCTGATGCAATCGAGCATGGCGAACTCTTCGGCGACGCGAATCGGCGGGTTGTAGAGCGCGATCGAGTTGCCGAGGACGATGATCGCGACATCGGACGTACGACGGGCGAGGGCAGCGGCCATGAGGTTGGGCGAGGGCATAAAGCCGTAGGCGTTCTGGTGATGCTCGTTCACGCAGACGCCGTCGTAGCCCATGGCGGCGGCGTATTCGAGCTCATCGAGCGTGTCGTTGTAGTACTGGTGGGCCTTGCGGGCATCGAACAGGTGGCTGGGGATATCGACCCAGACGCTGTGGTACTTCTCGGCGAAGTCCGCCGGGAGGTCACGGTAGGGCATGAGGTGGAACATTTCGATTTTCATCGTGGAACCCCGGGCTGGGCCACTATCGCGGTGCCGGTGAAGGCGGCGTCGCGGGTCCCGGCTGGGGCGGATTATTACCCTCAAGCTAAGTATCCGCAATGCGGGCCACCGCCCCGCGCCAACGTGCCGATTGTACGGGGGCGCCGCTCGTTGCCGGGGGTTAGTCGATGGTCACGAGGAGGTCGCCTTCTTCGACGCGGGTTTCCTTCTCGACGGCGATCGCCGTGACGGTGCCGGCGTGGGGAGACTCGACGGGGATCTCCATCTTCATGGATTCGAGGATGATCAGTTCGTGACCTTCGCCGACGGAATCGCCAACGGCGACAACGACCTGCCAGACGCTGCCGGCCATGGGGGATTTCACCTGTGTCACTCGGGGCTCCTGCGTGGTTGTGTGGGTACGGTGGGCGATGGGGAGGGGTTCGTGCAAGTTTGCGCGGGGTGTGTGAGGGTATCCGCTACGCCCGCGCCCACAGGTGGCCCGCCTATGTTGCGGCGATGGGGTCGCCGCGGTGAACGTCGCCTGACGTGAGGATGGCTGCGCGCACGCCGGAGAGGCCCTCAAGTTCCTTGAACGCCCCGGTGTGCGTGAACAGTTCGATATAACGACAGGGCTCACAGGGCCGAACCAGGAGGATACGGACCTGGCCAAGCGTGACCTCCTGGCCGAGGTGGGCGGTGAGGTCGATGCCCCGCGTGACGATATTGCGGCGGAGCTGGGCGGCGGTGAGCCCGAGGCGCTCCAGGTGCTCGGACTCGATAAGGGTGAGTTGCTGGTCCAGCCACCGCGGGGCGCTCCAGTGCCCGAGCCCTGTGGCGTAGCGGTCACCGCGGATGCCGAGCCCGGCTACGAGACTGGCCCGCGGGACAAGAAGCATGGGTTCGCCGGCGGCAGCGGCGACGAGGACGGAGTGGACGGATGGGGGCATGCTTGGGAGGGTACGCCACGGGCGGTCAGGTGACCTCGAAAAGAAAGGCTTTGACGGCATCCTTAAAGTGCTGGTCGCGGACGGCGCCCATATGGCCGCGGTTCGGGAGAACCTCGTGGCGGGCACCGGGAATGGCGGCGGCGAGCTCTCTGCTGGGGCTACAGAGGAAGTCTCGGGATCCCGCGACGACGAGGACGGGCACCTTGATGTCCGCCAGCCGGGTCGCGTCTACCGGTGGATCGCCACGGAATATCGTTCGTCGAATGCTGTGTTGGGCAATCGGATCATAGTGGCACAAAAAGGACCCGAGCAGCCTGAGCCCGGTGCGGGGTTGGAAGCGCCTCGGTGGCGCCCTCGAAGGCGTCGGGACATCGGAGCATCGACTGGCGCCATCTCGCCGTGGCCACCTGCTGCCCATCCCACCCAGGACGGCCGCGCTAAACCTGGCCGGGGCGTTTAGGAGCAACTCCATCGCCACCATGGCGCCCATCGAGTAGCCCATCAGCGCCGTCTTGGGAACGCCCTCAGCATCGAGAACGGCGCGTGCGTCCGCCGCCATCAGTTGGATGGAGTACGCCGCCTGGCGGTGTGGTTTTTCGCTCTGACCGTGGCCACGGTGATCCACGAGGATGAGGCGGTGGCTACCATTCAGCGCACCAACCCAGCCGGGCATCCGCCAATTCAGGTCTCCGCTCGCCCCCAGCCCATGAAGCAGCAGCACCGGGGAGCCACTGCCCTCGACCTCGTAGTGGATCCGAACCCCGCGCGAATCGATCCAGGCCATGTTCTGAGTATAGGACCAACGGTCAGCCGGGGTTCGGCCGCGGCTGCCTTCCTGCTTTTCATGATCGGCCGAGTTGAGGCCCTCCTCGTGGACAAGGCGTTCGAAAGCACCCCGCTGGCGTTCTGACCG
>JANXYE010000127.1 GCA_025350285.1 Chloroflexota bacterium | reverse complement strand
GGAGCGCCTCGATGGCGCGGCGGCTTGCTGTTCGATCTTCGACTTCTGACATCAGGCGGCTCCCAACCGGACGAGGCCAGCGACCGGGTTGTCGTGCAGAGAGTTGCGGACTTCCTCGGCGACGCGCGCCTCCAGTGCCCTATACATCCGCAGTCCACGGTCGTCGTCGCTGAGGAATTCTGGCGACGCCAGGACAACGACCGCCGCGCCGTCGAGTTCGTCAATGGCATCCACGAACTGCCGAAGCACTTCGTACAGGTCCATAGTGGCGGCGCGGGAATAGAACGGCGCGCCGCTCGGCACGAGGGCTTTCGTCCGGACCAGGTAGGCACTCAGGTCGATAGTGACGATCGTGCCCGCATATCCCGCGACGCGGATCCAGTGGGAAAGCGAAACGAACGTGTCGCGGGCGTTGTGGCGGGCAATCTTCTGGTAAATGAGGGCCGGTTTGAGCGCGGAAACAAGCTTTACATCGCCGTTCAGCCAGTCAACTATCAGGTCCGACATTCCCCCGTCGCCCTGGTGTGGGTTCGACATGGGATCGATGCAGAGCCGCATCATGGCGAGACGGAACTCCTGCGTCATTCTATAGTCTTCAAACACCCCATTACTCAACGATTTCTGAATTTCGTTTCGCACCTCATGCGGGGCGATGCCGGTGGCCTGACCGATGGCTGCGAACGTCAGGCTCCCGGGCGGGACCGCGTAGCCACTGTCGTTCACAACCCGCCGCGTGACCGCATCCGCCAATCCCGGCCAGTCAAGCTGCCTAGCCAAAGCGAAGAACAGCTGCTCGATGAGGTGGAGCTTCGTTACCGTTCCATCGATCGACCGCGCGATGTAGCCCAGACCCTCCCCCTGCTCTTTGAGCCCATCCGCGATTGCGCGACGCTCCTCGATCCCGCCTACGAGGAACTTCACTGTGGCTCCGCCATCACGCAGGAAGTCATCGAGGTACTCAGAACGAAAGAAATCAAGCCAGGCGCTCGTGGTGACGCTCATGCTCGGACTCCAGTGAAAGAGATGCCGTAGTACACCCGGGGAGCATCGTCCTCGCCAACGATTCGGAGCAACTTCGTCGATGAGCCCTTGGTGCCAGTCGCGGCTGAGAGTTCGAGCCGGGCGCCGTTCCTCGTCTCCATCACGCGACTTCGATCAAGGAGATAGAGGTCACGCGTGAATTCCGCGCGGCCATAGTCCTTTCTCGTGTCTGGGAAAAGCGTCAGGAGTTCGAAAAGCGAAACGAGTTCGACGACGGGCCCGCGGCCATCCAGCCGGCGGGTGGCGCCGCTCTCTGCCCGGCGTGCCCATTCGTACGTCTCGAACAGGACCTCGAGAAACCGTTCCGGCCTGAAGCGTTGCGGGCGCGTCTTCATGGCCTTGAGCTGTCGCACCAGGTAGGACGGGCGAACGGTGCGGAAGCGCTTGCGGTCGATTTCCACGGCGGCTTCTGTGGCCAGGACGCGGATCAGGGCCGGGTAGCAGAACAGCCGCCCGTCCTGTTCATGCACCGAGAGTCCCTCCGCCTGGGCGGCGGATTTGAGTTCCTTGGACAGGTCTCCGCTTTCGGCATACGCGCGCGCATCGAAGGTCCAGCCGTCGGTGGTGTTGGTTAGTTGAAGCGCGAGAGCGGAGACCGCCTGCTCCGTGTCGGCAAGCGCCTTGGCCATTGCGTTTACATCGCCCGTCGCGGCAGCAGCGGCGGCCCGCTTCGCTGCCCTCGCGGCAACCTCCGCCGCCCGCTGCGTCGCAAGTGCATCGCGCTGGGTTTGCGCAAGAGCTTCCTCAAGTTCGCCAGGCATTTGCCCTCCATTTCGACGCCATTCTGGCTGTCCTACGCATTGCCCACAAGGTCGGCGCCAGAACACGTCAGCGCTTGACGCGAAGTTTCCGGCCCGCCTCCGCACCGTTGCCGCCTCCCTAAACCGGCCCTTTCCCCGCGCCCGTCCCCTTTGACACCCTCGAAACACCTCCGCCGAGAGCGCCGTCTACGTTGACTTCGGTGCAACGGCACCCAAGGACAACACAGACATGAACAGAGCAGTTCGATACGCCGCCGCCGGGATCGGCGTGGCGGCCCTCATCGGCGGCGCCGGAACCGGCATCGTCATGG
>JANXYE010000120.1 GCA_025350285.1 Chloroflexota bacterium | reverse complement strand
CAAACGACACTTCAGATTCTGGATCAGCGTCCGATGGTGGAACGCCTATGAGACGAGCACCGGCTAGGGCGTCGGCCACGCGTTCCCGGAGATCCCAGTCGCGTTCCGGCTTTGGTTCTACGGCTCGACGGATCGAGCCATCGCGCCGCATGCTCCACAACAGCCATTGGCTCTCGGGTCCACCCGGGATGTGGGCGATGGCCGCTCGATCATCGTCCTCAAGGCGGTATCGGGCCCAGACGACAGTTTGGTCTGCTGGAACATCGGCTCCACGGGACAGATCCTGTGATTCGCCATCGGAAGTAAGAACGCGCCCCACGCTCAACGATACCAGGGCATCAAGAAGAGACGACTTGCCGGCTTCATTTGGTCCGACAATCGCAATTACCTTGGCATCAACGTTCATCTTCGACGGCGACTCGAACCTCTTGTAGCCGTGAACACCTACGGTGGTTAGTCGCATCGCGTCTGTGATCCAAACTCCAAGTGATGTGGCCATGATAGGCCGTGGTGTGCCTGCGCACTACTACCACTACTGTTGCATCTGCAGGTGGCTCGACTGCGCCTGCGTGGCCGCGCCCATGAACACCCCCCGCACGGGGCGCACGTCGTCGTAGTCCCGCCCATAGCCAATGGGCACGTAACGGTCGTCGGCGTAGACGCCGTTCGTGGGGTCGAGGCCGACCCAGCCGCGCCCGGGGAGGTAGACATCGACCCAGGCGTGGGAGGCCTCGGCCTCGATCCGGCCAGTCTCGGGCGGCCCGTTGAAGAAGTAGCCGCTGACGTACCGGCTGCACCAGCCCCAGCCGCGAAGCAGCGCGAGGAATGTGTGCGAGAAATCCTGGCAGACGCCCGCCCCCAATTCGAGGAACTCATCAATCGTCGTACCTGCGTCGGTACGGCCGACGGCGTAGCCGAAACGCTGGGGCATCCAGGCGAGGGCCGATTCGACGGCGAGCCAGCTGCTCCCTTCGCCTCCGACCGACCAACCGAGGGAATCGACTGAGTCCCGCCGGACGCGGGCGGAATCCCCCACGAAGAGCGCCGCTTCCAGGGCTGTTGCCGCGAGGCCGCCCTCCACGGGGTAGGTCTCGACGCGAGCGGAGACATCGAAGACGGCATGGTCGTGCGGGAGCGGCGCCTCGACGAGATCGACACGGGTGCCCCAGCCATCGATGTAGGACCCGCCGGCAGTACCCGGGTAGGCGGTGATCGTTGCTTCGCGGACATCCAACCCGGGGCGGCTGACGGGGACGAGCCGGATCGCGGTCAGGGCCGAGCGCACGCGCGGTTCGTAGCGGTACTCGGTGCGGTAGTGGATCTCAAGCTGCACTGGTGGCGGACCAGAAGAAGGCTTCGCTAAGCGAGAGTGAAACGGCTCCCAGCGTCTCCTGCGCCTCCTCGAGGAACTCATGCAGGCCGGCGACGATCAGCGTATCGACCGTTTCGTACTGCAATCTACCGCGAAGGCCGGTCAGCTGGCGAAGTGCGGGGTTGCGCAGGCGGGCTTCGGCCCCGTCGGTCGCGTGTTGGATGGCATCGAGCAGCGCATCGACGTTCGCGCGGAGGGAGCGGGGAAACTCCGTGGAGAGCAGCAAGAAGTCCACCACCGGGCCGGGGTCGAGTTCGCCGGCGTGGCTGCGGCGGAAGGCTTCGTAGCCGGAAAGGCTGCGGAGCAGGGCCATCCACTGGTGGCGATCCAACGACCCGCCGACCTCTTCGAGCGAATCGAGGAGAAGGTGGTACTTGGAATCGACGATCCGCGTGACCATGTCCGAACGTTCGAGGTAGACCCCAGCCTGGAGCCAGTACCAACCCTCGTCGTGGAGCGAAGTTGAGGCGCAGGTGCCGTGAAACAGCCCAGCGCCCTGGCGGACTTCGTCGCAGAATTCATAGAGGCCATCGGCGAGGATGAGGTGGACGTTGCGCTGGGAGATGGCGTGGTAGAGACGGTTGATGGAGATCCAGGTTTCGCTGGAAAGGAAATCGCGCACCCCACGGGCGTTTTCGCGGGCGTTACCCAACACATTCTTTAATGAGTTTAAGTTAGAACCATCTAACAA
>JANXYE010000079.1 GCA_025350285.1 Chloroflexota bacterium | reverse complement strand
GCCCTCGAGAGGCCCCAGCGTTCCTGAACCCAGCGCTCCATCGTGCCGAAGAGCAGCCGGTCCACGGTCATCCCGATGACCACGATGACGACCATTACGCACATAATAAGCTGAACGTCGTTGAGGTCGCGCCCTGTTTGCAGGAGGTAGCCCAGGCTCTGGCTGGCGACCAACAGCTCCGCGGCGGCCAACGAGCGCCAGGCGAACGACCAGCCGAGCTTGAGGCCCTGGACCATCGCCGGGGCCATCGCCGGGATGATGACGTAGCCGTACATCTGCAGCGGGTTGCCTCCGAACATGCGCGCTGCCCGGAGCTGGAGCGGCGGGATGGCCCGCACGCCCGAGCGCGCGGAGATGGCGATCGAGTTCACGGAGCCCATCAGGACCACGAAAATGATCGCCTGCTCGTTCAGTCCGAACCAGAGCAGCGCAAGCGGCAGCCAGGTGACGCTTGGCAGCGACTGGAGGCCGAGGACGAGGCTGCCGAGCGTCTCATCAACCCATTTCATCGTCCCCATGGCGATACCGATGACCAGCCCGACCACGATCGAGATCGAATAGCCGATGGCCATCCGCGTCATCGTGAGTTCAGTTGCGTCGCGGATCGTGCCGTCTTCGATTCTGGCGCGCAGCGTACCCCACACGTCGCCGGGCGAAGGAAAGATGTACGGCGGCCAGATCTCCGCGGTGTAGAGCAGCTGCCAGAGGCCGATCAGCCCGACATAAAAGCTCGCGATGCGTAGCGCCTTCCACGGGATACCGGGCCGAAACCGCGGCAGACGGCCTCGCGGCGAGGAGAGTGTCACGGCCGTCATATGGAATACCTCGTGCCCGGTGCGGCGGCGATGTGCTCCGGGTTGCGGAGCTCTTCGCGGATGTCTGCCGCCAGGTCCACCACGGCGTGCGAATCGGGATCACGCGGATGTTCGAGCGAGACATCGATCTCGCGCTTGATCCGCCCCGGTGAAGGGGACATCACGACAACCCGGTCGGCTAGCAACACCGCCTCCCGCACGTTGTGGGTAACGAACACGATCGTCTTGCGGGTCCGCACCCAGATGTTTTGCAGCTCCTCCTGCAGTACGTCCCGCGTCTGCGCGTCGAGCGCCGCGAACGGCTCATCCATGAGTAAGATGCTCGGGTCCACGGCGAGGCTGCGCGCGAGCTGGACGCGTTGCTTCATCCCCCCAGACAGCTCGTGGATGAACGCCTTTTCGAACCGTTCGAGCCCGACGAGCTTGAGGTAGTCCTGCGCCAGCTGACGCCTCTCGTTCCGCCGGCGGCCGCCAAGTTTCAGCCCGAACTCGACGTTCGAACGGACGTTGAGCCAAGGGAAGAGCGCCGCCTCCTGGAAGACGACAACACGGTCCGCGCCCGGGCCTGTCACCCGCTTGCCGTTCGCGACCACTTCGCCCGCATCCGGCTTTTCGAAACCGGCGATGACGTTCAGCAGCGTTGACTTGCCGCAGCCCGAGGGCCCGAGCAGGCAGACGAACTCGCCTTCACGGACCGTGAGCGACACGTCGCTCAGTGCGAGGGTGTGCTGGCGGCTGGTTTCGAAGAGACGTGAAACTCCGCGGACCTCAAGGATGGGGGCTATCCCCGTCCCGGCGTCCGCGGCCGCCGCGGGCCGCGTTGCCATCAAGGTCATTCTGCCCGCCTCATTGCTTCACGGCTTCCAGGTTCAACTGGGCGAGCACCCTGTTGAGAATGGTCAGGTCGTAGATTTTCGACAGGTCCGGCTTCTTGCTCCCGAGGAACCCAAGCGCGAACGCGTCGTCCGCCGACTTCCGTAAGCTCGATGCGATGGGGTCCCAGGTGAAGTCGAGGTTCTGCCAGGCAGCGTCGATAACCGCCGGGGCGAGTCCGGCGGTGGTGATGCGCGCGATTTCGTCGTTGACGATCTTCTTCGCCTCCTCCGGCTTGTCCTGGATGAACTGAATCGTCTTGATCTCGCCGCGGATGAGCGCTTCGACGACGTCCGGATGCGTCGCCAGGAACTTTGTGCTCACAATCAGATTGGTCGTAGCGAACTGCCCCCGCGGCCAGAGCGCCTTCTCATCGACGAGGACCTTGCCGTTCGCCTCCTGGACAAGGCGCGTGGCCCACGGTTCGGGCACCCATGCTCCATCGAGCTTGCCTTGCTTGAACCGCGTGAGCGTGTCGGCGTTGGCGAGGGGTTGGACCGTGACCTTACCGCCGTTCTCCCTCGTCTTCAGGCCGGCCGCGGCGATGTAGGCGCGGAGCGCGACATCCTGCGTGCCGCCGAGCTGTGGGCTGGCCAACACCTTCCCGGCGAGGTCTTTGGGCCCGTTGATGTTCGCTTCCGGGCGCACGATGAAGAGCGCGCCCCCGCTCGCGCCGCCCGCGACGACGCGGAGGGCCTCTCCGTTCGACTTGACGTAACCGTTGATGGCTGGGCTCGGGCCGATGAAGCCAGCATCGATCTCGCCCGCAAAGAGCGCGTCGATTTCGGCCGGGCCGGCGTTGAAGATCTTCGTTTCCAGCCGCACGTTCGAACCGAGCTCGGCCTGGAAAGTGCCGCTAGCGACCCCGATAACCGCCTGAGCGTGGGTGATGTTCGGGAAGTATCCGAGGCGAAGCGTGACCTTGCTGGCGCTTGAGGATGCATCGACGGCCGTTGTGCCTGTGCCGGCGGGAGCCCCGTCGTCTCCACCGCAGGCCGCGACCAGCGCGCCGCCAACCGCCAGCAACGCTCCAAAAACAAGCAGTCGTTTTCCGTTCACGTCGTTCCCCTGTCCCGTGGCGGCCGTGCGGCGCGAGCGCCGGGCAAACAAAGAGGCCTCCCTTGTTGGGGAGGCCTCCAGTTTTCTGGTCAGCCGGTAAGTGTTCGCGTCAGCAGCTCTGGGTCACAGTCGTTTTTTCTCGGTGGTTTCGATCTGGACGACCTTCGCGTCCTGCAAGGTGAGATGCACCGAGCCGTGGCGCACCCGGCGAATGGCGAGAAGCACCTCGCCCAACACCGCCTCTTCGGCCGGGGTCGGAGCGTTGCCATCGGCGGTCAGTTCGCGCACCCAACGGGAGGCTGGCGTATTCATGACTTTGTGAGTCAATAATATAGACAATGAAGGGAGCGTCAAACGCCCGAGCACGGCCGCGAAGGGTCGCCTCCACTGCGTACTGGATTGAGCCGGGACGAGCCGATACGCTGAAGGCCGCGCGCCCGTAGCTCAGTGGATAGAGCGCTTGCCTCCGGAGCAAGAGGCCGCAGGTTCGAATCCTGCCGGGTGTACCAGTCCATCATGCCCAGCGCGCCGTCCGGGCATGCTTGCCCGCTCCCCACGATTTCAGGGGACATCGTCCGAGCTCCATGACAGATTCTGCATGACTCGGCCGCGGCGGTAACTTTTCCCGCCCTTGACCGTTTTCCCCTATGAAGCCGCGTCGGAGACGGCGGCGCCTGCGGTGCGCAAATTTCTTGCCGCTCAGGCACGGGGCCGTATCATGCGCGGAGGTGGCGGGGGTGGCTGGCGTTCGCGCCGAAGGCCCCTGCA
>JANXYE010000064.1 GCA_025350285.1 Chloroflexota bacterium | reverse complement strand
GACGACGTGGCCTATTCGCTCAACCGCATCCGGCAGCAGGCGACGAAGCCGGGCACGCCGCTCGCGAACTCGCAGTTCAACGCGATTTACTGGAGCTGGATTGAGAAGGTCGAGGCCACGGACGGGCGCACGGTGGTTATTCGCCAGTCTCAGCCATACGCCTCGGCTCAGGCGAGTCTTGGCGCTCTCGGGTTCGCGATCGTGGCGAAGGAAGCGGTCGAAGCGGCCGGCGGGCTGCTGAAGGCGGACGCGGCGGGCAAGGATGCCGGCTCGGGGCCGTACACGTTGACGAAGAACGACGATGCGGGCTACACGTGGGAGCGCTGGCCGAAGTACTGGAAGCACCAATCCCCTGGCCCCGGCTTCGTCGAGGACGGACCGCTTATCGACCGCATCCAGTGGCGGCAGATCGATACCGCGGCCGCCGCTGAGGCTGCCTTGCGGGCCGGCGAAATCGACATCCTTGGCAGCGTTTCTGGCGCTTCCAGCCAGATCGCCTGGGACAAGCCGAAGGCCGATGAACTGGCGAAGGTCGCCGGGCTGAAAATTGCCGCCGCCGCCAACCCGAGGACGCTGATCGGCCAGTTCGACAACTATAAGTGGGCCGATGTACGCCTGCGCGAGGCCGCGTCGCTCGCGATCGACCGGGACGGGCTGATCAGAGACGTGTACCTGGGGGATGGTGTGCTCGGTGCGCCGATCCCGGCGGTGTTTCGTGAGCTGGCGTTCAGCGACGGGCAACTCAAGCAGCTTCAGCTGTTCGACGCTAAGAAGGCGAAGCAGCAGTGGGACGCGGCCGGCGGGGCGACGGCGTTCCCGCAGGTTGTGATGCTGACCCAGGCCGGCACACCCATTCTGGTGAGCCTGACCAACTTCATCGCGGACCAATGGCGCAAGAACCTCGGGGCCAACGTGCGCGTCGACGCGGTGGATGCCGCGACGTTCGTGCGCCGCGCGACGGACGTATCGCAGCCGGCCAAGGATTGGGACTTCTGCATCACCTTCGAATCGTTCTTCCTCACCGTGCCGGATGCGAACGGTCTCGCGCTCTATGCTCCGGGCGGGTTCGGTGGCAACTTCGGCAACCTGCGGACGGACGTGGAACGCACAAGGGAGCTGGCCAAGCGGCTCCAGGACCTGCACGACGCGGCGGCGCGTGAGACGAACGCCGTCGAGCGGAAGAAGAAACTAGATACGCTTCAGACGGAGCACATGAAGGCGTTCGCGCCAGGCATCCCGATCCCGATGGCACGGCTCGACTATGCCGCCTACCGCGACACCGTGAAGAACTTCCCGCTCACGGACTTTCAGATGGGCTCCGCCTCGACGAACGCCATCCGCGTCCAGGACCTGTGGCTGGACCGCGCCTGAGCGGCTCTTCGCGCCTGTTCGAGGCACCCGCGCCGGTCAGGTTCAACTTTACTGTGTAATGCCCGCTTTTTCGGCCGCCGCACGACAACTCCTAAGAGCGACCGACACGGAGCGGTCCAATCTCAGGCCACAACAGCCGGGAGTACAAAACGCCGAACAACATTCGGGATGGTCGCTGGACCGCTCGGGCCAACTCACGCGGCAATCCTAGCCGCGCCGGATACGGAGCGGCCTTTGGGAGCCCGCAGCGAGGCGGCCGGCACCAGGCCGGTGCCCACTCATCGTGCAAAAATCTGACGGCACGCGGCACGGTGGCGCCGCCGCTGATCATCCGGCAGACTACGCCACCGTACTCTCTTTAAGAAAGGTAACTACTCATGTCCGATATTACCGCCGCTGGCCTGCGCTCCGACATCGCCACCGCCTTTGGTGAATACATGGCCGAACTCGTCCAGGCCGGGCCAGTCTGGGAGACGAAGCCAGCGGAGGCGAAGGCAGGCGAGGCCGCCTGGAGCCCCCGCCAGGTCGCCGAGCACATCGGCCAGGCCACCGGGTTCTTCGGCGCAGGCATCGCGAAGGCCATCAACGTCCAGGCCGGTCCCATATCATCGCCGCAATTCGCCGACGTTGCCGTCGCCGCGGCCGCCACGCCAGGCGGGCATCTCGAACTCGTGGGCGTCCTCGCCCAGGTCCAGGACAGCCAACTCGGCGCTGAGATCAAACAATTCGGGCCGCTCGGTGACACCACCCTCGGGAACGTTATCGGCGTCGTCGCCTATCATTACCGCGACCACGCCAACCAGCTTCGCACGCTGCGCGGCTAACCGGAGATGGGTCGTGCGGGCTGAAGTCAGCCCGCCGGCGCAAGCAGCCGGCCCAACAGTTGCTTATAGGAACCGGTCTCAATCGGGCGGACCACCCGCCCGAGGCCGGTCCAGTTCGGCCACTTCCAGTCACTCGTCACTCGCGGCATCTCGGCCGCATTCAAGACGGGCAGCGCCTTGCTACCGAGCATCAGGTGGTAGTGCTCACTCAGGGGCACGCCCTCGTTGACGAGCCCAATCCAGTGCTCCAGCGGCCCGTCGTCGATGCCAAACGTCGTGCCGATGTACCGGTAGCGGCCCTGGAGTGGGCGCGACGCGCTGTTCTCGTAACGAGCCCGTGCTCCCCACATCCGGCGTATCGCCGCCCCGCCAAGCGCGTACAGCCGGTTCGTCATGATCGCCTCTTCGAGCCGGACTTCGCCGAGCCCAAGGATGTCGCGCAGGACGAACTGGGCGAACTCCTGGGCCAGCGGGTCCGGGTCGCCATCGAGGCCTTCCGCCACCTCCAGCCAGGGGATCGAGCGCCAGGCCGCGGGCGCGTCATCCGTCCCAAGCGAGAGCAGCACCAACGCCGGCCGTTCGTCCCAGCCCGCCGACAGTCCAGCGAGCGCATCCAGCGGCTCGTTGCTGGCGACGGGTTCGATGCGCGTCTCGACAATCGCCGTGCGCCCGCCTTCGAACGTGAGCATCAGGTCCAGGAAGCCGGCGCCCGCGACCTCGGGCTGCACTTCGACGAGCGCCAGAGCCTCGCCGTAGGCACCGGCCGCCTCGGCGAACAGCGCCGTCAGCATCCGATGACCGCGCCGCAGGAAGTAGGCGAGCCCACTGGTACAGTAGTTCTCGAACGGCGTCGCGGCGGAACCAGGCCGGTAGGCCGAAAGCATCGCGAAGAGGTTGGGTTCAGACATCTCTTCCAGTATCGCGGCGACTCTGGAACCCGGCCACCCGGAGGAGAGCAATGGTTGAAGGACGGCGACTGAGGGACTATCTCGCGCAAAAGCGCGCCGCCATGCTCGCGGCCGCGGAGGCGAAGCCAAACGCGGGCGACTGGTCCGAAACGGTCGAGGCCCGCGTCGTCGCCGACGACGCCAGCGGCGTGCGCAAGCTCCTCATCCGCGACTGGCGCTTCATCGGCGACTCAGGACCGGCCTTCGGTGGCTGGAGCCTCGGCCCCTCCAGCCCGGAACTCCTCTGCGGCGTCATCGGTACCTGCCTGACGCACACCTACGAGATCGGCGCCGCCTGGATGGAGATCCCGGTGGACCGCATCGAAGTGCGCGTCTCCGCGCGCAACAACGATGCCGCCTTCATGGAGATTCCCGGCGACGAACCGAGCCTCCCCTGGGACATCACCGCGCGCGTCTTCCTCGAAGCCGACGACGCGACTGCGGAGCAGGTGGCAAGCCTCCACGCCTACGCCCGCGAGCGCTGTCCGCTCACGCAACTCGTGCGAACCGCCAATCCGGTTTCTATCGAAGTCCAGGGCTAAGCGCGGCCGGTTGCACCCGCGTCTGCGTGATGGCGCCGTCCGCCCCGAGTTCCATCAGAGGCCCGCCACCAGCGGGACGAACTGGAGAGAGCCCGCGTCGAACGCAAAGAGCTCAGCCGTGGCAATCTTAAACATCCAGCCGTGGAGATGCAGACTGCCTTCGGCCAGCCTGCGCTGGACGGCCGGGTAGGTCTGCAAGTTTTCCAGCCCGAAGAGCACGTTCTCTTCCTCGGCCGCCCGGCAGCGGTCCTCCGCACCTGAGAGGTGACCGTATTGTTCAGCAATAACGCGGCGCACCGGTGCGGCCACCTCTATCCAGCGCCCGAGGTGCGGCATCTCCTCCGGCCGGCTGATGCCGCTCAGCAACGCGGCCATCGCCCCGCACTGCGTATGTCCGCAGACGACGATGTCCCGCACCTCCAACGCCGACACGGCGAACTCGATCGCGGCCGCCGTGGAGTTGGTGGACGCGACGTTGTCGAACGCCGGGATGATATTCCCCACGTTCTTGACGACGAAGATGTCCCCCGGCTCGCTCTGCGTAATGAGTTCCGCGACCACCCGTGAATCGGCGCAGGTGATGAACAACGTGTGCGGGTCCTGGCCGTCGCGCGCCAGGTGCGCCAGCAGTTCCCCGTACCCACCGAAGTCAGTGGCGCGAAAGCGGTGGACCCCTTCAATCAGTCGTTGCATAGCCCGCTCAGGTTAGCGTCCGCGGAGCTGATGGACACCGTGGGGGCGGCAGACCTCGGAACTGGCCGCGCGCGGGCGCTGAACGGCAAGGCGTTCGCCCTCCCATTTGCGGAGCGCGCCACCCGCGCCGAACCTCCACCCATTGACCTTTTCGCGGCACTTGACACATGCGCCATACTCCCGGTGCCGATCGGTCGTCGTCGAAATTTCAAGCGGAGGCCAGCTAACTTTGAAGGCACGATTCTCCCTAACCGCCGTCCTGGTGATCGTCATCGCGGCGGTCATCCTGGTCCAGGCACAGACTTCGGTTCCAGTCGCCCGTTCTGATGACCCCACGAACCAGGTTCTCGCTCACGCGAGGGACATTGAACTCGGCAACGTGGCGGCGAAGAAATACGAACAACGCGTGTCATCCAGTGTGGTGCGGGCCGTTCTCGAGGCGACTGGAGAGCTGGACCGGCGTGCCGCCCGGTCTGGGCCATCCGCGCCGTCGTCCGAAGATCGTAGCGAGCGGAGCACGAGCGGCTGTAGCAACGTGTTCAAGGGCCACGACGATGGCCCCGACAACATCCGCGTCAACCAGGACTGCTCCCTGCGCCGCCAGGCTGAGGAAGTAGTGACATTCAACCCGACGAACCCCAAAAACCTCATCGCCGGCCAGAACGACAGCCGCATCGGGTTCAACCACTGCGGGTATGATTGGTCGTTCGATGGTGGCAAGACCTGGGGCGACCAGGTTCCGCCGTTCTGGAATTTCCTCCTTGCGGATGGGCACACGGCGGACGCCTGCAGCGACCCAACGGTCTCGTTCGACGCGAATGGGAATGCCTACATCGCCGGGATCCTCTTCGAGGTCCTCGGTGACGCCAACGCGCTGATCGTCATGAAGTCAAACGCGGGCATCGGCGGGGCGTTCTATCACTCGCCGGCCCCGGTCCCCTTCCAGACGTCGCGGAACACGCCCGTTGGCGTGGTGGCGAGCGACCCGGGCCCAACGATTTTCCACGACAAAGAGCTCATCATGGCGGACTCCCGGCCCGCGAGCCCGAAGCGCAACAACGTCTACGTGACGTGGACGCGGTTCAACGCGAGCACAGGCGCGGGGGTTGGCGGCAACAGCCCGATTTACTTCAGCCAATCGACCAACGGCGGCGCGACTTGGTCGAACGGCATAGAAATCAGTGGCGCGAACGCTGCCATCTGCACGGGCGGCTTTAGCGGCACATCGAACCCCGCGTCGTGCGACCAGGACCAGGGTTCTGACCCGATTGTCGGCCCCGATGGCACCGTCTACGTGTCGTTCTTCAACGGCAACATCCCCGGCGCCGGCATCGGCCAGCACCTGCTGGTGAAGTGCGGGCCGACGAAGGACTGCTCGAACGTGACGAACTGGAGTACGCCGGTTCGGATCAGCACAGACATCGGCACGCAGCCGATCGGCCCGAGCGCCCAGGGTTGCCCGGCCGGCCGCCAGTGTCTGCCGCCCAACGGCTACCGCATGAACGACTTCGGCGCGGTTTCGGTCGATGGGGCGGGACGGCTCTACTTCGCCTGGTCCGACTTCCGCAACGGTGGTGGCGCCTGCGCGCCACTGAGCCCGGCGGCGACGGCGACTCCGCCCTGTGACAACGACGTTTTCTATTCGTTCTCAACGGACGCCGGGGCGACGTGGGCGGCCCCCATCAACGTTGCGCCGGCCTCTGTCGCGGGGAAGACGGCGCAGTGGCAGCCGTGGGCGGCCGTTTCCGACGACGGGGTCTTCCATATCGGCTACTACGACCGCTCCTACGGCAATTGCGAGACGACCGGGTGCAACGACATCACACTCGCCTCAATTAAGGAGCCGACGAAGCCGAACCGGCGGATCAGCTTCACACGGATCACAACGGCGTCGATGCCGAACCTGACGCCCGCTAACAACCCGCTCCAGGCGGGGTTCCTCGGTGACTACATGTGGGTCACCGTCGATCCGTCGGGCGCCGTGCTGTTGGTCTGGGCCGATACCCGCGGAATGGGCGATGGCTTCCCGGAGGAGGATATCTACTTCGCCAGCGTGAAGGGCCGTGGGGATTAGCGCGTCGAATTCATCCCCGGCCCTCTCCTTTCGCGAGGGAGAGGGCCGGCAAAGGTCCCTGGCCCGCGGTCCAGGTACCGGTCGGACGGGTACCGCCGGACATGCGTTGCGTACGTGTCCCGCGTGGCCTGCCCGAAGAGCGTCAAAGGCTCCCAAACGACCCATGGTGTTTCCGTCCTCACGCTGGGCCGGCCATCGTGCGGACCACCTTCACGAGCAGCGGCATCCAGTTCGTCCCGGCGGAGACGCGGTCCACCCGCACCTGGTTCG
>JANXYE010000030.1 GCA_025350285.1 Chloroflexota bacterium | reverse complement strand
CCGAGCGTACGCTGCGCAGGCTCGATCCGTCCACTACTACTTAGTCGAGCGAAGGCCGGAAGCGCGCGGAATGAATGACTCGCAAGGAGTGTTCACGACCGTCTCGCGGATTCGGCCGGACGAGGTCGAGCGTCTCAAGCGGGTTCTTCGGGATGTCGGCGGCGCCGCGGAAATCGCCTCCGGCGTTGATCTGCCGGAAGCCGCGCCGCGGGAGGAGTTCCGCGTTCCCTTCCAGGATCTCTGGACCACGCACTTCCTTCGTTGGGTGGTGCTTCCCGAAGCCATCGATGCCATGGGCAGACCGATCCCGGCCCAGCTTCTGCTCTCGACCTGCTACGACGAACCGCTGAGCCTCCATCTCACTGAGCTCGTTCGGGTCACGTGGCCGGTGATCGCAGAGGTCTACAGACGTTGCGAGGGATATGGCTACAGCGACAGCCAGGCCGCGCTCGTTGCCTATCTCCGGGCCGCCCAGGTGCCTTCAGCCGCCTGGTACGCTGGTTCGCCGGGGCGGCCCCTGGAGACGATCCGAAAGGAGGCTGAGCTCCGCCGCGACCTCGAACTTTTCCTGGACGCGCAGACGTGGGATGGCCGGACAGCCATCGATGTCCGCCGGGCAATCCAGAGCTATGTCCTGTCCAAACCCGAACTGCGCTGGGCGATGTCGAGCCCGACCAGAACCGGCGTCATCGGGACCATCACTCGCTATGCGCCGCTCGCCGCAACGTTGACGGCAGTCCTGGCAGCCTGGCCGGGCGCATCGATTGCTCTGGCCGCTGGACTGAATCGCCCTTTCCGGCCGGGGCGCCGGTCCACCGCGGCCCTTACCGCTAGCCTTCTGCTCGCTCCCCTTGCCCTCTGGGCGGGCCGCCTCCGCTACCACGAAACTCGCGACATCCAGACCGGCCAGCTCTTCCCTGATGAACAACACCTGGTGGCGGTTGAGTTGGAGGAGGACTGGGGCCAGCAGAACCAGTTCACGAAGCTCGTGAATGTGAAGCCCGGGCCGTTCCGGCAGTTCACTCTGCGGCTCCTCCTGGCCCTCACAGAGCTTGCCTGTCGCTACATCTTCACCAGGGGGCAGCTCCTCGGAATCCGCACGATTCACTTCGCAAACTGGACGTTTGTCGATGGCGGCCGGCGGCTGCTGTTCCTCAGCAACTTCGATGGGAGCTGGGAGAACTATCTGAGCGAGTTCATCGATGGCTCCGGGAAGGGGCTGACCGCGATCTACAGCAACACCGAGAACTTCCCACGTTCGCACTGGTTGACCGGGGGCGGAACCCAGGATGAACAGCGCTACAAGGCATGGGTCCGGAACGCCCAACTGACCACCGAGGTTTGGTACCGGGCCTACGACGACCTGACCGTCGTGAACGTGAACAACAACTCGGCTATCCGGGCTGGTCTCTGGACACCCATGAACGAGTCGGAGGCGCAGACATGGCTAAACCGTTTCTAGGCCGCCGGCCGGCGGCCGTCGAACTGGAGCGCGACGACATCCAGGGCATCCTGCTCGACCCATACTCGACCCTCCCGGAAGCCTGCTTCCTGCTGCTGCACATCGATGATGCGGCCGCCGCGCGGCGCTGGCTGGCCGCCTTGCCAGTGACGAGCACACACGCCTATCGCCGCCAGCTCGCGGCCAGCGCCCTGAACGTCGCGATCAGCTGGCCCGGTCTGCAGGCGCTCCGCGGCGCGGATATCCCGGTCCTGTACGCCGCCCGCGAGTTTCGCGAGGGAATGGTGACCGACCATCGGTCGCGAGTGCTCGGCGACCGTGATCAGAGCGCCCCGCCGAAGTGGCGCTGGCGAGGCGACGCGGGCGTTGATGTGCCCGTCGATATCATCCTCATGGCCTATGCTGGCGACCCGGCGGCGCTTGCGCGGTTGATTCAACGGGTCGCCGGTGAACCCGCGCGAGACGGGCTTCGAGTTGTGCAGCGAATCGATGCCGTCCACCTCGCAGGCGAGAAGGAGCACTTCGGATTCCGTGACGGTATCGGGCAGCCGCTTGTACAGGGTGATTCGGAAGGCAAGGCTGGCGACCAGCTGGTGGCGGCGGGCGAATTCATCCTCGGCTATCCCAACGGGTTCGGTGGATTCAGCCTCAGCCCGGCGGTGCCGGGCACCGAGGACGGAGCTGGCGTCTTCTCCGCGAGTCCCGTGGACGCGTCCGCCCGGGATATCGGGAAAAACGGGAGCTTCCTCGTGTTCCGCCAGCTCGCGCAGGACGTGCCAGCGTTTTGGGCATTCGCCCGGGACGCCGTCGAATCCGAAGGGAAGACCGCTGCAGCTGAGCCGGTGGCGCTGGCCGCGAAGATGGTCGGGCGATGGCCCAGCGGTGCGCCCATCCTCCTCCATCCCGACCGCGACCCCGGTCAGCTCGCCGACGATGACACGTTCAGCTACGCCGAGCGCGATCCCGACGGCTATCTCGTGCCTCTCGGCTCGCACATCCGCCGGGCAAACCCGCGTGATGCCCTTGTGGACAACGTGAACGAGTCGCATACGATCGTCGGACACCATCGGATCCTTCGGCGAGCGCGTTCCTATGGCCCTCCGCTGGATAGCACCATGGACTCGGGGGCGCTGATCGCCGCAAGGCCCGACGGGACCGAGCGCGGGCTCAACTTTATCTGCTTCAATGCCGATATTGGCCGCCAGTTCCAGTTCGTGCAGCACGCGTGGATGAACAGCGCGAAGTTCAGCGGGCTCTACCAGGACAGCTCGCCGCTCCTCGGTGACCGGGAACCGAACAGCCTGGCCACCACCTTCACGGTCCAGGGGACCCCCGTCCGGAGACGCTACCCCGGCCTTGAACAGTTCGTGACGGTGCGTGGGGGCGGGTACTTCTTCCTGCCCGGCCTGAAAGCGCTCAGGTTCCTCGCCGGTGAGTCGCGGTGACGCCCGACCGCCTGTTAACGACCCTCCGAGACAGGCCGCACCGGATGCTGTTTGCGGCGTTCCGTGCGTACGGGCCTCAACGCTTCATCTACAGCGTCATGCGAAGGCGCTTCCCAATCGTTGTCGTGGGCAAGGTGGCCCTGGTGTTTCGTTACGACGACGTGATCGAGGTTCTCGCGAGCGACGGCAGGTTCCCGACGAAGGAGGTGTACGAGGAGAAGTTTAACGCCTTCGGTGGGCCGTACCTGTTGGCGATGGACCGCGACGGGGGCCACGACTCTGAGGCTTTTGTGCTCCACACCGCGCTCGGGACAGTGCCTGGCGCGTCCGTGAAGGATGAAGCCGCGGCCCTGCACGTTGTGATGAACGCAGCGGACACGGCACGCATCCGCGACATCGTGTCGCGAGCCGCCGCGAGCCAGGTTTCTGCGACGAGGTCGAGAGGTGAGCTCAACGTGCCCGAGTTCGCGAGGCGTGTAACGGCCAGCCTGATGGCGGAGTACTTTGGCGTGCCGGGGCCCGATCCAGAGACGCTAATCAGCTGGGCGCACGCACTCTTCTACGGGACGTTCGCGAACCTGGACAACAACAGCAGCGTGCGGGCGGCGGCGCTGCAAGCAAACACCGAGTTCAGCGCGTACCTGGTGGATCTGATCGCCCGGCGCAAGGCGGAGATCGAGGCAGCATCGCCAGTGGCCGACGACGTCCTCACGCGCCTCCTCCGTCTGCAGGGCACGGATGGTCCGCAGCTCGATGACGATGGTATCCGCCGCAATCTGCAGCATCTCTGCGACGCCAGCGACCAGGTGGCGGTGCTGGCGACCTACGCGCTCGTGACGATACTCAGGGACGCACCGGCCGTCGGTGGCGTTGTCCGCCGTGCCGCCGAGACGGGAAACGACGCCGTGCTCAGCGCGGCGAGCCTGGAGGCGACCCGCTTCCGGCCGATGTCCCCGTTCCTTGAGAGATATTGCCGCTACCCCACCGTCTTGGCGGGAGGAACCCGTCGGCAGAAGGCCATCCCGGGCGGCAGCCACGTGATGCTGGTGACGCTTTCCGCGAGATTCGATGCTCGCGGCTTTCCAGACCCGGACACGTTCCGCTTCGACCGCCCGCCCGAGTCGTATCTCCAGTTTGGGCACGGCCTGCACCGGTGCATGGGCACGCCAATTACCATGATTCTCCTGCCTGAACTCTTGCGCGCATTGACCGCCTTAAAGGGGCTGCGCGCGGGGTCAGGTATCGAGTTCGATGGACCGGTTCCCCATCGATTCATCGTTCGATTCGACTAAGGCCGACGGAGGAAGGCACTGATGCCCGGGTATGCGGAACAGCTCGCGACGTTTGTCCCAGGCGCGGTCCTCCGCAGGCTGGCGCTCGGCGATGCGGCCGCCACAGGCAGCGAATCGCTACAGGCGGCCGTTCTGTTCGCCGATGTTTCTGGTTTCAGCCGGCTGGCGGCGGACCTCGCTCAGCAGGGTCCAGCCGGTACGGAAGCGCTCAACACCGTCCTGAACGAGTACTTCACGACGGTGTTGGAGACGATCCGGGAGCATGGTGGTGATGCGGTGAAGTTCGCCGGCGACGCTGTTTTCGCAATATGGCCAGCCGGCGACGAACCGCTGAGCGTCCAGGTCGCGCGGGCCAGCGCCTGTGGATTCGATGCGAATAACGCGCTCGCCGGCGTTGGCGGCGGGCTCACCCAGCGCATCGCCGTCGGAGCCGGCGAGGTGAGCCTCGTCTTCGCCGGCGACCGGGCGCGCGGGCAGTTCTTTGTCGTCGTCGGTGAGGGCCTCACGCAGGCGATTCGGGCCCAGGAGATGGCTCTGCCCGGCAGGGTGACGCTCTCCAGCCAGGCTGCTCGCCTCTTCCCCGACCGCACGTTGCTTGAGCCGCTGGAGGGAGGCCGGGCGCTCCTGTCCGGCCGGCCGTCAGTGCTGAGTGCCGCACCGCCTCTGGACCATCCGATGGGCCTGCCCGCGACGATGGCAATCGAACCGTACGTCCCTCTTCCCATTCGAAGCCGGCTCGCGGCGGGGCAGGATGAATGGCTCGCCGACCTGCGCCGCGTAAGTGTCCTCTTCGTGAACATCGACGGATTCGAGCGTCCGTCGATATTAGCTCAGGGCGCGATCGTAGATGCCCTGGCGATCATCCAACCAATCGTCTCCCGCCACGACGGCTTCATCAACCAGGTCGTCGTCGATGACAAGGGAACCGATGTCGTGGTGTTCATGGGGGTGCCGCCCCAGGCACACGAAGACGACGCGTTCCGCTGTGTTCGAGCGGCCCTTGAGATAGAGACAGCGCTGGCCCCCGCCGGCCTTGAAGGCTCGATGGGAATCGCCACCGGGACCGTATTCGCGGGCCCGATAGGGACAGCCTGGCGGCGCGAGTACACCGCTCTTGGCGAGACCGTGAACCTCGCTGCCCGTTTGATGTCCGTTGCTGCCGGCGGCATCGTTGTCGATGAAGCTACGCGCCGGACGACCGCGCAACGGGTGCGTTACGACGCACTGCCTCTGGTCACTGTGAAGGGATGGAGCGAACCGATTGCTTCGTATCGGCCGATCGGCCTGGCGGACGCAGCGCCCGGGCGGCATCGACCGGGCGGGGACCGTCCGCCCATGATCGGCCGCCAGGCGGAGCGCGAGCTCATCGGCGCGTTGCTGGAACGTCTCCCGGCGGGCCGTGGCGGCGCACTCCTGGTCACCGGTGAGGCAGGCATTGGCAAGTCACTGCTCCTCGCCGAACTCCGTGCGGAAGCCGCGCGGCTTGATATTCGAACGCTTGCCGGCGCGGGAGACGCCATCGCACAGACGGTCCCGTACTATGCATGGCGAACCGTCTTCCAGGACCTCCTCGATATCAGTTCATCGACCTCCGCGGGCCGGGAGCGTGCTGTGACGCGATGCCTGGAAGGGGCCGGCGAATCCGCCGACCTCGCCCCGCTGCTCGGCGGCGTGGTCGGTATCGAATTTCCAGACAACGCGCGGACCAGCGATCTCACGGGCGACGATCGATCTGAGGCGACGACGGGGCTGCTCGTTCGCCTGTTGCGCAGCAAGCTCCCGCCAACCGGGCTGGCGGTGCTCATCGACGACGCGCACTGGATCGACTCCGCCTCGTGGGCCCAGATCCGGGCGACCCTGCTTGAGCTCCCCGCCATCCTGCTCGTAGTCGGGATGCGGCAATTGCCGGAGCCGCTTCCCGGTCCCCTTACAGAGCTTTCGGCCCATCCATCGACCGTCCACCTCCCGCTGGCGGCGCTCGGCACAGAGGAGCTCGAACGAGTCGCCGTCGGACGACTGGGCGTCGCGTCGCTGCCGGACCGGGTCGCGCGGACTATCGCGGAGCGCGCGGGCGGCAACCCTCTCTTCGCGGAGGAGTTGGCGCTCTCGCTTGTCGATTCGGGGTCGATCGTGATTCGCGATGATGGGACCAGCCGTCTCGCGACTCCGATCGAACGGTTCTCGACCGATGCGGTCCCAGAAACGATTGAGGGCATCATCACCAGCCGCATCGATCGGCTGAACGCGCACGAGCAGCTGGTGATCAAGGTCGCCAGCGTCCTTGGTCGAACGTTCTCGGGCGCGGCGTTGGCCAGGGTCTTCCCTGTGACAGGCCAGGAAGAGGGGCTCGACTCTGCGCTTGGCCATCTTCAAGCGCTTGATTTCACGCGCTTGGAAACGCCGGGAACCGAGGGCGCCTATCTCTTCAAGCACGTTATCACCCGAGACGTTGCCTATTCGCTCCTGCCGTTCGCTCAGCGAAAGCAGCTCCATCGGCGGATCGCCGAGCAGGTTGAAGGGGCCGGCTCTGGAGACCTGAGCGCCGACTATGATGCGCTCGCATATCATTGGCGTGCGGCTCGGGAGCCTGCGAGGGCGATCGCCTATCTCGTCCAAGCGGGCGAACGTGCGGCGCGAGACGGGGCTTACCTTGAGGCCACGGACCGGTACGAAGGTGCGATCGCTCTGGACGACGAACTTCAAGCAGGCCGGGACCCGTCGGCCGCACCGGCGGGAGTCCGAGCGCAATGGCTCGAAGCGCTGGGGCACGGGCAATTCAACGTCAACCGGTTGGAGGAAGCTGATAAGGCATTCTTTGCGGCACTCGAAGCGGTGGACCGTGCCCCGGTCCACCGTGGTCCTCGCTTACTGACGGACGTCGTCAGTGCGGCCGCGGGGCAAGTCGCCTGGATCGTCCGCGGCAGACGGCTCCCCACCGTTCCAGATTTGGACGCATTGAGGGCGGCGCGGATCTACGCCCTCCTTGGCCAGCAGGCCTTTGCCCGGGAACAGCCTCCGCTCGTCGTCCTCGGCTACGCCCTTCGCAGCCTGGCCGAGGCGCAGAAGAGTCCTCCATCGACCGAGTTAGTGCGCGGCTACGCCGGCCTCTGCTTCGGCATGAACGGAGTGGGCCGCCACAAGCTGGCCGCGTTCTATGGCGGCCTGACGGAGGACGCGAACAGCCGCCTTCCGGAGCCCGACCCCTGGGCCGACACAGCGGTCGCTTTCCATTACATGACGATTGGACGGTGGGCTGAGGCGGTCGCGAGGTCGCGGCGTGCTTCCGATTGCTACCGCGCCATCGGTCACGGACGGATGCTGTTCGACTCCACCGGCGTCCTCATTCAGTCGCTTCGGCGAAGCGGGCAGTTCGCGGCCAGCCTCGAAACTGCCCGCTATCACCGCAGCCTGGCTCGGACAGATCGGGCGTTGGCGTGCTGGGGCTCTGCGTTCATTGCGCTCGGGCTGCTTTCGGTCGAGGGTCCCGGCGAGGCGCTCCCCTGGGCCGACGATGCGGTCGTCGAGGGAGAGGCTGCCGGGACTTTCCCGGCCTATCTGTTTATGGCCCGTGCCGTTCGCGCGCGTGCACTCGCCCTGGCGGGCCGGGCGCGAGCGGCACTGGAGTGTGCAAGCGCTGCGGAAGAGGGCCTCAATCTCGCCCTGGACAACGATGGCCAGGCGTACGAGTCCCTTGCGGAGGCCTACAACGAGCTACGCGATGCGGGAGGGCCCAACCAGCTCTCCGAAAGCGAACGAGCGGTTTGCGGCGCTGCCGCCATCCGTGTCCGGCGTGCGCTGGAGCAGGTAGCGCGTGTCGCCCCCATTTGGCGACCGGCCGTGCTCCGCCTTCGTGCCCTCGAGGCGTGGCACTTGGGAGACAAGGAGAAGTGCCTCAGCCTGCTTAGGGAATCAGCGCGGTCCGCGAAGGCGCTCCGGATGCCGCATCAGCGCGCATACGCCCTGGCCGCTCTCGGCCGGTTTCTCCCGCCAGAGAGCCCGAATGCCATCAGAGCGCGTGCTCGCGCGGCGGCGCTGTTGCGTGAGGTTGGAGCGGCCTACGAGCGGTCACTCCTGCTCCCTCCGGAGTCCAACGCATGATCGACGAGGCCGGGGGACTCGCGCCGCTATCGACTTCGGGGTCCTCTTCTCGAACTCTTCGGCACGGGCGATAAGTTCGTCCCGGCTTCGCACCGCTGGACGCGGCGCTCCATCTTCGCGTGGCCCGGCGGGCGAGCGAGCCCCTCGCCCGCGACCCTCGGCGCTATACTCGATGGCGTGCTCAAGCCACGCACGACGGTCTGGGGACTACCACTT
>JANXYE010000007.1 GCA_025350285.1 Chloroflexota bacterium | reverse complement strand
GACCTGACCTCCCTGAAGAAGGGGGCCGCGTACTGGATGGCCATTACGGGACCTTCCTCCGTCAGCTGGACTATCGCGACCAGCGTGCTCTAACAGAGCGCTGAGCCCTCCCGTTCCGGGGCCGCATCCGCGGCGCCGGGGCGGGAGCGGTTCAAACCGCAAGAACACAAACGGCCGTACAGATAGGAATTGGAGCTAGCAAGCATGACCAAAATCGTAAGGATGCTGGCTGGTGGTGGACTCGCGGCGGTTCTCGGCATTTCAGCGTTCGCTTCGGCGAGCGCGGAATCGCCGCCGAACCCGCCGTCCCGCTTCGTCGGGACAGTGCTCGTGGATGGCGCGGCTCCGCCCGCCGGGACGAGCATCACGGCGAAGATCGGAGTCACCACCTGCAGCGTGACCTCGACGTTCAACACGGGCGCGGCATCGAACTACAAAACCGATGTGCCCGCGTTGGATCCTGGCGCGACCCCGAACTGCGGGACGGACGGGGCCACGGTCACGTTCTACATTGGCGATAAGCTCGCCAAGGAGACGGGCAAGTGGGTGAACTCCCAGTTGAGCGTCTTGAACCTGACCTACGTGACGCCGCCCACGGCTACCCCCTCTACAACGCCGGGCGCCGGCGGCACCGTTACTCCCCCGAAGCCCCCGCCAACCGGCTCGGGCCTACAGGGTGGTAGCGATTCGAACGGCTGGCTGTTCGTGGCCCTCGGCCTCGGCGCCATCGCGTTCGGTATCGGCGGAGCGACGGTCGCCAAGCGTAACCGCTAAGCGAACCGCTCGTAAGCAAACGCAAGAAGGGCCTCGGCAACGAGGCCCTTTCGTTTGCCCGCCCAGCCCGGCTCGCCGCCGCTCCGTCCGCGCGCTTGCCGTGCCTGGCGCTTGGCTCGCGTTCCAGAAGAAGCAGGAGAGCATCCACGGTTAAGGGCGGAACTGCAGCGCCCGAGGAACGAGCTTGGCTGGCTGTGAGGCTATCCGGTAGGCGGTCTCAACCCACTCGCAGATGTAGCGGCGTGTGTCCCTGGGGTCGATGATCTCTTCAATCTGAAATCTGGACAACGGCCCCACGGGCCCGCGCGCACTCTCGATTCGAGCGTTGAGTTCGGCGCGCAATGCCGCCGGGTCCTGGGCCTCGGCCAGCTGCCGCTTGTATGCGGCCTCGATGCCCCCTTCCGGTGGGATGCCACCCACGTCCGCCGCCGGCCAGGCCACGCGCACTGAGGGCCGGGACTGGGGCGTCGCATAGTTGTTGCCAGCCACGCCAAAGCTGCGGCGCATGAGCACGGTAAAGATGGGCACGCCGACCTGGGCGAAGGCGATCATCCACTCTCCTCCCTTGCGGATCGTGCCAGCGGTTTCGTGTTCCAGACCCACGGCGAAGCCCGGGTTATCGACGAGGTTGAGGATCGGGATGTGGAACAGATCACACAGGTCGAGGTGGCGCGTCAGCTTGCCGCAGCCGTCCGCGGTGAGGGCGCCGCCGTTGATGTGCTGGCTGTCGGACGCGATGACGCCGAGCGGGTGGCCGTTGAATCGCACGAAACCCGTTACCTGGTCCGTGCCCCAAAGTGGCCCGATTTCGAAGAACGATCCGGCGTCGGCCATCAGCCGGATGGCCTTGCGGATGTCGAACGTGGTGGTGCGTTTGCGCGGGATGAGGCCGAAAAGTTCCTCATTGCGGCGGTCCGCCGGGTCTTGAGAATTCGGGGGCTGCACCGGGGGTGACTCATACACACTCGCGGGCAGATAGGAGAGAAAGCGTCTCGTCATTTCGGCCGCCTCTTCCTCCGTCTCCGCGAGGTTATCTACCGAGCCGTTCTTGCAGTGGATGTGCCAGCCACCGAGATCTTCCTTCGAGATGTCGTATCCCATCGCGTGGCTCACGATGGGAGGCCCGGCCACGAAGAGCTGGGCGATGTCCCGGACCATGACCGCGAAGTGCCCGAGTACGGCCTTGGCGGCGCCAATACCCACTACGCTTCCGAGTAACATGTTGACCACCGGCACCGTGGATAGCTGCTCCGCGTACATGGAGCTCCCCAGGTGCCCAGGGAGGAATGATCCACCGCCACCTGTGACCCGCGGCCTGCCCGCCTTGATCGCGCCCGTGCTTTCCTGGGCGCTGCTTTCGCCTTCCTTCCTCTGGGCGGGCACCATCGCCGCCACGCTGCCACCGCCGGAAGAGCCATCCAGCAGCCTCACGGAAGGCGCACGCAGCTCCAGTGACAGACGGTCCAGGTAGCCGCTCTTCGCGCCGATCGCCCCGTCGGCGTGCCCGCCGCGCGAGGTGAAATCGTCTGCGCAGACGATCGCCGTTCGGCCATCGATCTTGCCCCAGCCTCCAACGTGATTGGCGGCAGTAAAGTCCGTGACGCCGCCTTCCTCGTCGTACGAAGCGAACCCGGCCGCGCTGCCCACTTCCCGGAAGGAGCCGTCGTCCAGGAGCAACGCGATGCGTTCCCTGCAAGTGAGCTTGCCGCGACTACGCTGGCGGACGACGCCGGGGTCGTCCGAGCCCGGCGCCAGCCGGGCATGGGCAATGTTTCGCAGGGATTCGATCTCTTCGAGCACCGGGGCCCATGTTTGATCACGCGGCTGCGACCTTGCGGGGGCGTGTTGTTCCGTGGCCACCTCGGCGGGGGCGATCACCGCCACCACCTGTCCGGCCGCGACGGTGTCTCCCGCGCTCAATCTCTGGATGTTCGTTAGGACCCCCGAACACGGCGCGGCGACCATGGTTTCCATCTTCATCGCGCTGACGACGAGAATGGTGTCACCTTCGGCCACGGTGTCGCCTTCGCTGACGCTGATCTCCACCAGTACGCCCACCAGCGGACACGCCACCCCTTGCTGACCGGGACCCACTTCCAGCGCCGGCGCCAGCGATGCGGGAGCCGCCGCGGACGAAAGAGCACGGGCACTCTTCGGCGCCTGTTGTTCAAAGAGGGAAAGGGGGCCACTTCCGCCGGAGAACGACGTACTCATGATCTCGGGCTGCTCGGCGAGGAAGGTCGTCCTGGCATCCCCGCCGCGAAAACCCGGGTGCAAGAGGATGGCGCGCAGCCACGGAAGGTTCGTGGGCAGACCGATGTGGAACTCGTCGAGCGCACGGAGCGTGCGGTCCACCGCTGAAATGAACGACGCGGAGGAGTTGGACGAACCGATCACTTTCGCGAGCAATGGGTCGAACTGGAGCGGCGGAGCGTAGCCCAGGTAGCCGCAACCATCGACCCTCACGCCGGGACCGGTTGGTTCCTTGTACGCGCTGATAGAGCCCGGCTCCCTTGCGACAACGCGTGCCTGTACGGCGAAGCCACGTGGCTTGCCGACCGCTCGCTGGTCGCCCAGGCCGAGAGCTGCGAGCGAGGCGCCCGAGGCGATACGGAACTGCGCTTCGACGATGTCGATGCCGGTCACCTGTTCCGTGACCGTGTGCTCGACCTGGATGCGCGGGTTGCACTCGATGAAGAAGTGCTCACCGGTTTCGGGAGAGACAAGGAACTCGACCGTCCCGGCGTTGACGTACTCCGCCGCCCGCGCGAGCTTCGTCGCATCGGCCAGGATCCGGTCTCGAAGACCGGTATCCAGGGCGGGCGCGGGCGCGATCTCCACGACTTTCTGGTTTCGCTGCTGCACGGAGCAGTCCCGCTCGTGAAGATGGACCACGTTGCCGTGTGCGTCCGCCAGGATCTGGACTTCGATGTGCCGCGGCCGGGCGACGACTTTCTCGAGGAACAGGGATCCGTCTCCGAAGGCGGCCTGGGCCTCGCTGCGGCAGCGCTCGAACGCCTCCGCCATCTCCTTCGGGCCACCGACCAGACGCATCCCGCGCCCGCCGCCACCGGCCGACGCCTTGAGCATGACTGGATAGCCAAGGTCGCGAGCCAGAGTCGATGCCTCTCCCGCTGATGCGAGGGCTTCGGCGCTCCCGGGCAAGACGGGGATGCCAACAGATTGTGCGAACGAGCGCGCCCGAACCTTGTCACCAAACAAGGAGAGCACAGCCGGCGGGGGGCCCACGAAAGTCAGCCCCTCGGAAACGCATAGCGCGGCAAACGCGGCGTTTTCTGAAAGGAATCCGTAGCCCGGGTGAACGCAATCACAGCCGCTCAGTTTTGCGGCCCGGATCAGCGCCGCCGCATCCAGGTAGGCGTTCACCGCGCCCTCCGTCCTCCCTTCCTGTCCACCGATTTCCAGCGACTCTGTGGTGGACCGGGTGTGGAGGCCGAGCGAATCGATGGGAGCGTAAACGCTCACGGAATCGATGCCGAGGGC
>JANXYE010000691.1 GCA_025350285.1 Chloroflexota bacterium | reverse complement strand
CGCTCACGAGCCCCGGCTGCCCGCTCGGGCCGATCATCCGCGGCGAAGTCTACGCGAAGATGAAAGAGTTCCCGGTGGTGAAGGACGTCGATGTACAGATCGTCTGGAACCCGCCCTGGGACCCGCGGACGATGGCCAGTGAAGACGTGCGGATGGCGCTGGGGATCTGGTAGGACGCCAGCCGGCGGGCCGCCAAGAGGCCAAAAGCGAGGACGCCAGGATTGAATTGGTTCCGGACTTCCGCCGGGATGGCGCTCCCGGTAGCATCTGCGCAGCCTGACGGCTGAGGGAGTCAGAATGCCCACGATTTCCGAAAAGCGCCAGGCGTTCCGCGAATTGCATCAGTCCGGCATCCAGGGTGACCGCCAACAGGGAGCGCGTTGCTGCTCGGCGGCAGGCGCTACGGCCACGGTTTCTGCCGCTTATATGTCCAGTTCGATGCCGACGGGGCAGTGGTCGCTGCTCATGACCGAACTCTCGATGAACGCCCGCCGCAATCGGGGGCGCAGATCGTCGCTCACCATCACGTAGTCAATGCGCCAGCCGACGTTCCGGGCCCGGCGGTCACGCCACGCGTCCCAGTAACTATAGGCGTCGCGGGTCCCCGGGTTGAGCGAGCGGAAGGTGTCGATGTACCCCTCGGCAAGGTACCTGTCGATCCAGGCGCGCTCCTCCGGGAGGAAGCCGGTGCCCTTGGTCGCTTCGTCCGGCCGGGCCACGTCTATCTCGGTGTGGGCGGTGTTGAGGTCCCCCATGAACACGACGCCACGCCCGGCCGCGCGAATTGCGTTCGCGCGGGCGAGAAAGGCGGCATAGAACGAGAGCTTGAACTCCAGCCGCCCGCTGTCCTTCTTGCCGCCGTTCGGAAAATAGGCCGTGATCAGCGTGAAGGCGGGGAAGTCGGCCTCGATAACGCGGCCCTCGGCGTCGAATTCGGGGATGCCGATGCCGGCGCGGATCGCCTCGGGTGGCTCGCGATAGAGGAGCAGCGCGCCGCTGTAGCCGGCCCGCTCGGCCGGGTGCCAGAACTCCTGGTAGCCGAGTTCGCGCCAGGCGGAGGCGTCGGTTTGTTCCGGCGTGGCCTTCACTTCCTGCATGCCCACGACGTCCGGTTGCTTGTCCGCGAGCCACGCCTGGAGGTCGCCGGATTTCAACGTGGCTCGTAAGCCATTGACGTTCCACGAGCAGATCTGCATCGGGACAGGCTAGACCGCCACGCGCGTAACGACGACCGCCACCGCCCCAACGACCGCCACGAGCAGGTACTCGGCGGTCGTCGCCCACACAAGGTCGTGGTCGAGGAGGTGGTGCACGAGGCCCGTGGCGAGGTAAAAGCCAATGATCAGCAGCGCTCCGGCGAGCAGTCCATCGAACGGGAAAAAGTAAAGGGCAAGGCGGAGTTCGGCCAGCGTCAGGCCGATGGCAATGCCAACCAGCGCGGAACTCGAACCAAACTGACGGCTCTCGCGCAACAGTTCGATGGCCAACAAAAGGCTAACCACACCCACATAAATCGAGCCGAGGACGATGCTGATGTCGTTCGTAAAGATGACGGTGTAGGCCGCGAACGCCGCGAGATACGTCGCCACGGCCAGCGCGAGGCGCACGCCGCCATACCGCCGGGACCCGAAATCCACCGTCTGGTACTCGCCATAGGCGATGAAACCGACCGCCACGGTGGGCACGAGCGCGGCGATCGGCCGGGCGTAGCCATCGAGCGCGTGGTCGATGAAGAAGCCGCTGCCGATCACCGCGATCGCGGGCAGGAAGAGGTGACTGGCGGTGGCGACAAGGTCGTGGGCGTCCCAGCGCGGGTGGGAGCGGATGATGCCGTCCGTCGAGAGCACGGTGAGCGCCCCCGTGAGCCAGAGGATCCACGGCTGGTACGGCCGGATGCCAAGGAACGCGAGCAGGCCGATACCGACGATCAGCGCGAGCAGGACCGAGCGGGCGCCGCCGCCAATGGCCGGCTTCAGTGGGGGTGCTTGCGCGGCCAGGTGCTACTCCTGCGCGAACGCGGGCTGTTCGAGTCCGTAGATCTCGGCGCCGTTGCGCCACCAGAGACGCTCGCGCTCATCTTCGGTCAGCGCGAGTTGTTCGAAGATCACCTCGAAACGGTCGATGTGCTCCTTGATCTCGTCCATGCCGCAATCGCTGCCGAAGACGAGCTTTTCGACGCCGATCTTGTTGCCGATGAGGCCGCGCTCAAGGGCGTCCTGCTCGATCGTTTCGCCGCCGCTCATATCGAACCAGACGTGGTGGCGCCAGCGCGCCACCGAGGCAGCGTATTCGTAGTTGCCTTCGTTGCCGAGGTGGGCGCCGATGATCTTCAGGTTCGGGAAGCGGTTCGCGATCGTGTCGAGGTGGATGGGGCTCATCCGCCCGGCGGACATGTTGCGTGGCCCTATGCGTGCGGTCATTGCCATCATCCGGCGATAGGCCTCGGCCGCCTTGGGGTCGCGCCGGGGGTGGGTGCGCGAATAGTCCAGCCCGCCGCCGATAACGCCCATGTGGTAGAGGATTGGCATATTCAGATCCTCCGCCTTGCCGTAAGCGGAGAAGTAGTCCGGGCAATCGTAGTCGCGGGCGACGCCGATAAGCTTGAGGCCGCGATAGCCCATGTCGAACAGCCTCTGGACAGCGTCCCCGTCGATCTCTTCGGGATCGATGACGGCCACGGGGATGAAGAGGTCCGGGTAGCGCTTGAGTATTTCCATTCCCCGCTCGTAGCCGGGGCCGAAGCGGCCACCGGTGAGCATGCACGCCTTCCAGATGCCAACGGTCGTGGCTATCTCCGCGAGGCGTTCGACCATCGGCTCGGGGTCTTCATCGGGATTCTCCCAGTTACGGGGAAAGTGAACGTGGATGTCGAAAATCTTCATGGTCGAAAGTCGCTGCCTGTCCCTTGCTTGGATCCGAGTCTAACGCCGCCCGCCGCTGGCCGCGAACGAAGCGCCGCCGGCCCCTCACCGGGCATTTCCGGGGCACGGACGCGTTGCGTTTCGGTTCCAAGGTTAACCGGCACCTGAAATCGGCGCCGCTGGTGCGCTACAATGGAGGAAGCTCATAAACGTGGTGCCGCTCGCCTTGCCGCCGCCCAGAACGACCGCCCAAGCACTCGTCCGAACCACGGTTCGCGCACGCCGCCCGAATGGCGAACAAACATGAACGCAACTTCCACGGGCGGCCCGAGGCGCGTTGGCGTGCTCGCCCTCCAGGGCGACTTTCGCGAACACCGCGAGATGCTCGAAGAGATGGGTCACGCGACCTTCGAGATCCGAAAGCCGTCGCAGCTCGAAGGCCTCGATGCGTTGATCATCCCCGGCGGCGAAAGCACGACGATCGCGCGGCTCATCCTCAGTAACGGGTTTCAGGCGCCGTTGCGTGCGTTCTGCGCGAGCGGCCGGCCCACATGGGGCACCTGCGCCGGGGCAATCCTGCTCGCCCGCCACGTCGATAGGCTCGACCGCCCGGGCATTGAGACGATGAACATCTCCGTCCAGCGCAACGCCTTCGGACGCCAGGTCGATAGTTTCGAAGCGGATCTGGAGGTGGATGGCGTGGACGGCCCGCCATTCCGGGCGGTGTTCATCCGGGCGCCGCTGATCCTTTCGGTCTCGTACCCGGCGCGCGCGATCAGCACGCTGGCCGATGGCACGATCGTCGCCGCGCGCCAGGGGAACTTGCTCGCCACCTCGTTCCACCCGGAGCTGACACACGACAACCGCCTGCATGCCTTGTTCCTCACGATCGGCGACACGCGAGGAGGCGGAAAGTGAGCGAGATGCGCGCGGAACCGCTGAGCCCCATCGACACCGCCACCCTCTGGCCCCAACTTGGGCGGCTCTCGACCGAGATCGTGGCAACGCGGGCCGGGGAGAACCTGCTCCTGAGCTCCGGGCTCGCGGCTACGGGACTGACGCGCCTGCCGCGAATCCCACGCACGATTGTCGTCGGCGTGAAGCGGGCGTTGAGGTACCGCGGCGTACTCGTCGCCCGCGAACTCGCCGGGGGCGCGGCCTGGGAGATCGTTTCCATCCGGATCGCGCGGACGATCGACGACGAGACCGTGGGCGCACTCGCCGCCGGGGCGGCCCTCGAAGCGGCGCGCCGGAACGGGCGCATCCTCTTCGTGCGCTATCCCGAGTCTTCGCCGCATGCCACGGGCCTCCAGCGAGCGGGGCTAATTTCGTACCGCGAAGAGCACCTGCTCGCCCTCCCGCGGAGCGGCCGGAGCGCGGAAACCGGTGCGTTCCGGCCGGCGGCGCGATCCGACCGGGCCGGGACGTTCCGGCTCTATTGCAAGGCCGTCCCGCAGCACGTACGGCGGAGCGAGGCGCTCACCCAACAGGAGTGGCGTGCCGTCATCGACTCGTTCGATTGCGAGAAGGAGTACGTCGCCGAGGGTGACCGCGGAATCGTGGCCTGGGCCGGCTTTGGCGAGCGCGAGTGCCACCTGATCCTTGAGCCCGGGATCGAGGGCCTCTCCGACGCCGCGCTTGACCTGATCGAGAGCCATGGACCAAGGCACGGCACGCTTGTCCTCGGTGATGATCAGGACGCGCTGCACGACCGGGCCGCTGAGCGCGGCTACACTGCGATGGGCGTGCGCCTCGTTTGCGCGCGCCGCCTCGCGCAACTCCAATCTTTGAAGGAGGTGTCGCCGCTTCCGGCGGAGTCACTCGCCTGACGCGGTGAAACACGTGGCTACAGCTGAACCGCTTCCCCCGCTTCCGTTCGAACAGATCGTGACCGACGACCTGGACCTCTTGCTCGACGCGCTGCCTGCGCGCATCCAGGACGAACTCCGCCAGGAAGGCCGCCGCGAGGGACTGCTTGAGGTCGTCATGGACCTCGGCCGCCTCCCGGAGGCCCGCTACCCCGGCCGCGAAGTCGTG
>JANXYE010000627.1 GCA_025350285.1 Chloroflexota bacterium | reverse complement strand
TGCATCGCCGAGAAGCGTGTAAACAGCGAAATGGCGCCCTCGCCCAGCCGCCGCGCGGTTTCCGGATCTTCGTGGACCACGACAGTCACGTAGGCGCCGAAGGGCATGTCTGGCTCGAGTCCCGACTCTGCGCGAACCGTCCGCGCGGTCTCGATGCCCCAGCGCACGCGCTCCGGATCCGCTCCGACGGCGAAGGTCACGCGGTCGCCGAGCAGGGCGCCGATGCGGATGACTTTCGGGCCGGTCGCGGTCACATCGACCGGCACTTTGTCGTAGGCGGCGTGGCGCAACCAGGCAATGCGGCTGGAGATGGGCTGGTTCGCAAGCTTCAGGCGGTCCATGTCGCCGCCCGCCTCGAACGGGACCTCTTCGCCGCGCAGGTATCCCTGGAGCCGCCGGACGTAGTCTTCGAACGCGGGCACGGGGGCTGGCGCCTTGCCCAGGTGCGCGAGGGCCGAATCGCCGCGCCCGATGCCGAGCACCGCCCGACCCTTCGACTCCACCTGCACGCTGGCGATCGCTGATGCGGTCGCCGCCGGGTGGCGGGTGGTTGGGTTCGTGACGCCGGTGCCGAGCTTCAGCCGCTCGGTGGCGTGGGCAGCCAGCGCGAGCGCGATGTACGGGTCGCCGGCCAGGTTCTGCGAATCGACCACCGTGATGCCGTCGTAACCCGACGCTTCGGCCCATTCGGCGCGGCGTACGAATGTACCGCCGGGCACCCCCGCCCCGTTCGTCCAGACCTCGACGTTGCCCATGGCTCCCCACCTCCGCGTGTTGCCGCGAGCGTGGCGGAAACGTCGTGGTCGCGCAAGGCTCGGGCCTCGCTTGGCCTGAACCGGGCGGATGCTATACTAGTGCGGTCGCGCGGAAATAGCTCAGTGGTAGAGCGCGTCCTTGCCAAGGACGAGGTCGCGAGTTCGAGCCTCGTTTTCCGCTCCACCCATCATACGAACGGCCCGCTCCGGCGGGCTTTTCTGTTCTTCGGCGCAATGCGCTACCATCATCGCAGGCCGAAGTGGCGGAATGGCAGACGCGGCGGTCTCAAAAACCGTTGGGCTTCACGGCTCGTGTGGGTTCGAATCCCACCTTCGGCACCAGGGTAGACGGTAGGGGTTAGGCGGTAGGCCTTAGCAGGGTGTTGAAAAATGCAAGCCGTCATGGTAGGGCGGATGGACGCCAGGTTCAGAGATCACGATGCGTCATTCGTTATTGTCGAGTTGGACGAAAAGTGGGGCCTTTATCAACACCCTGTTAGGGGCGCAGACGCTGGATCAACGTGGTCAGCATGCGCCCGACTTCGTCGGCGACCGTTTGGGCGGCATGGATGTCTTCCGCCTTGAGGTAACCAACGCGGACGGCGAGTTCCAGGAGCGTTTCAAGTTCCTTGAGTGAGCCGCGGGCGATCGAAAGGAAGTTGGCGTATTCGCGGGTACCCGTCCGGCCGTGCCCCTCGGCGATGTTTGCCGGAATCGAAGTGGCGGCACGCGTCAGCTGGCTGATTAGTCCGAACCGCTCGGCGTCCGGCAGTGCCCGGACGATGCGGTAAGCCTCGACGGCCAGGTCCATGGCCTTCTGCCACACAACGAGATCGCGATGCGACCGAATCTCCGCCAAGGCACGCTCCTTCGTTCCTCGACGCCGAGGCGGCGAAGCCGCTACGCTAGCCTAAGGCCTACCGTCTAACGCCTAGCGCCTACCAGTGCCGAGTAGTGTAACGGTAGCACACGGGTCTTTGGAGCCTTTGGTCGGGGTTCGAATCCCTGCTCGGCAGCCACTTGCGTTCAGTGCGCGCCCGAACCGCTTGAACCCGATTGATAGTGGGCGAGAGCCTCTTTAACCGGAGTGAGTTGAGATGCCACCGACGGATTACATGGGCGCGACCGGCGAAGACGTGCGCCTGGCAGAGATCCCGTTTAGTGAGCTGCGGACCGTGCTCCTCGCGCTCAGGGACAGCGTCCGCTCGGTCTTGGGCGAGAATCTCGTCGGCTTCTATCTCCAGGGATCGTTCGCGCAAGGCGATGGCGACGCCTACAGCGACGTTGACTTCGTCGCCGTGACGCACACCGACCTTGATGCGGCGGCCGAGGCGGCGTTGAACGCGATGCATGGCCAGCTCCACGATCGCCCGGAAACCTGGGCGCAGCACCTCGAGGGTTCGTATGCGCCGGCTGCGGTGATCAGGCGGCCCCCCGGCGCGGAGGACGCGCCTCGGTTCGCCCGCCCGGATGGATGGCGCGACCCGGGGGTCACAGGCGGCCGGGCGCGGGGGTATCCGTTCCTGTTCCTCAATAACGGCAGCCGAATACTCGTGCGGTCGGAGCACGACAACACCAACGTGGTGCGCTGGCTGCTGCGCGAACAGGGCATCGTACTCCATGGGCCGCCGGCCGCGGCGTTGATCGACCCGGTAGAGCCCGGGGCGCTGGCGGCCGAAGTGCGGCGGGCGGCGGTTTCGTTCGCGAACACGTTGCTCAGCGGGGAAACGATCCTCGACGCGCTCCATCTGCAGGGCTTCACTCCGCTCTTCTACTGCCGAGTGTTGCAGTCGCTGGCCACCGGCCGCATCACTTCCAAGCCGGAGGCCCTGCGCTGGGGGTTGGCCGAACTCGGACCGCGCTGGGCGCCGCTCATTGAAGACGCATGGCGGCGGCGCTCCGAATATCCCCGCGGACGGGGCGCACCGGCTCGCCACGCCGCTCTGCACCCATCCAACGCAGCCGTCGCGGAGACTTTGGCGTTCGTGCGGTTCGCGCTCGACTGGATCGGGCCGGCAGCCGGGAGTGCGTGAATCCCTGCTCGGCAGTCATAAGCGCTGTCTGGCCGTCCACTACGCGCGACGGCTCGCGCACTATCAACACTC
>JANXYE010000623.1 GCA_025350285.1 Chloroflexota bacterium | reverse complement strand
GCCGGGCTGCGAGAGTACGCCTTGGCGAAGCCGTTCGAGGAGCGGGAGCCAGCGCTCGCGACGCTCTACCGGCAGATCAATGCGCTGAACCCGCCGCGGCCGAAGCAGTTCCTCGGCCGGCCCCCGGCCAGCTACCGCGGCAGCCAGCACGAGAACCTCGCTAACCTCGGCGCTCCCATCCTGTTCGTGGTTGGAGAATACGACATGATCACGTCTCCGGCGATGATCCGCGAGGCTCAGGGGCTGATTTCCGCGGCGAGCTTTTACGAGGTCAAAGGCGCTGGTCACTCGGCCTATTTCGAAGCCGCGGACGAGTGGAACAGCGTCGTTGGACACTTTCTCGAGGGAGTGCGCTGAGCCTGGGCTCGGCCCGGAGACCGCAACCATCTTGTCACCGGCCCGTCACGAGGTTATTGTCTCCTTCCTATGTCGAGTGTGTGGGCCCGCTGTGCCGCCTGGCTGCGATTGCCGTTCCTCTCCCGCAGGCCGGGGGCTGGGCGCTGGGTCGAGCCATCCAACGAATTGCTCCGCGCTATCCTGGGCGCCCCCATCTCGCTTCCTCTGTTCGACATGGTCGAACGTCCGGCCTACGCGGCGCCAGTCCAGGAGACCGCCGGGATAGCCGATGCGCCGATTGCCCCGGCGCACGTCGTCGAAGACGATTCCTTCGAGGAGTCGCCCGCCACGCCCGCGCCTATCCCGTTCCCCGGCCGCGCGGCCTGATTGTGGCGACCCCGGCCGGCGGGCGTTAAGATTCGCCTATGGCCATTTACGAGTACTTCTGCCCCACCTGCCGCGAACGCTTCGAAGAGCGCCGCCCGATGTCCCAGGCTTCCGTCGACACGGTTTGCCGCGTTGGCCACCGGGCTGAGCGGACGATCAGCATGTTCGCGATGTCGAACGGAGGCGCGGCCACGGCAACGATGGAGATGCCCTCGGGCGGCGGCGGATGTTGCGGCGGCGGCGGATGCGCATGCGGCCGGTAATCGTCTAGTCGGCGGCTCGGATGCGCCGTGCTCGCGCGCGTTCGGGTCGCGGCTCATCGGCGGACGGCCCGGCGTCGTCCTTCGAGAGCATGATGCAGGCGACCGCCGCCACGACGATGACGAGCACCTCGACGACGGTCATCGCGGCAACGAGGTATGTCTCGGATTGCCAGAACGGCTCCGGAAACATCTGGATCAGCCGGTCGGTCGCCGGGTTGAGACGCCAGAAGTCGTTGTTGAACACGATAGTGTGGAAGCGCGTCCAGGTGGCATCGAAGCCGTAGAGCGCCGCCGCGCCAAGCACGAACCCGACGCCCACCAGGCCGACGCCGATGCCGGCCAGGGCGTAGACCGCGAGCCGCCGAAGCGACCCTGCTCCAGCCCACAGGAAGACCGCCGCGACGTAGCTCAGGACGTACGCCAGCGAAATCTCGTTCACCCGAAACACGACGCGCATCAGCCACTTCACGTCCTTCATGTGCTCGGTCTCACGCGCGTTGTAGAGCGCTACTTCGTCGCCGCCGTCGTCCACCGTGATCCGGAGGGTCGTGGCGTCGTTTTCGAAGTAGTCGATCACCTCCCGGGCGGCGCGGTCGAGCTCAGGGAACGGGAGGCCGGTGCGAGTGTCGGAGTCGTACGCCCGGAAGCCCCTTTCGTAGAGACGCACCTCACCCGCAAGGAAGCGGACGTTCGTGGTGATAAGGAGCAGCGGCAGCGCGAGGATGAAGCCAGCGGCGGCGATGCGAGAGAGCCAGACCATCAGGTCATGCTAGCGCCGGGCGCCGTCACGGTCGCTGGGCTTGTTCAGCACAGGCCAATGCCCTGGAGAAAGGCGATAGCGCCCCGCACGGCCTCATCCGGTTGATGCTGGTTGATTTCGAGGGTATAGGACGGCAAACGCTTCAGGCCCGCCACGATGTAGGCCCAGTCCACGTCGCCATCGCCGGGGGCGCGGTGGTCGCCGATCCCAAGTACGTCGTGCAAGTGGGCGCCCACGCAACGGGAACCATTGTGGTCGAGCCATTCG
>JANXYE010000620.1 GCA_025350285.1 Chloroflexota bacterium | reverse complement strand
GGTGAACATCTTCTCCATCGGCTACATGAAGGGCGAACCCCGCTACTTCTGGTTCTTTGCCCTCCTCCAGCTCTTCGTCGCCGCGATGCTCATGCTCGTGCTCGCCGACAACCTCCTCCTCCTCTACATCAGCTGGGAGATCGTCGGCGTCTGTTCGTTCTTGCTCATCGGCTTCTACTGGGAGAAACGCTCGGCCGCCGAGGCCGCGAAAAAGGCGTTCATCACCACCCGCATCGGTGACGTCGGGCTGCTGATCGGGATCATCCTGCTCTGGAAAGCCACCGGCAGCTTCAACATCCAGCACATCATCGAGGCCGCCGAGGCTGGACAGATCGGCAAGACCTACCTCTTCGTCTCGATGGCCTTCTTCTTCCTCGGGCCGCTGGGTAAGAGCGCCCTGGTGCCGCTCCACGTCTGGCTCCCGGACGCGATGGAAGGGCCGACGCCAGTCAGCGCCCTCATCCACGCCGCCACGATGGTCGTGGCGGGCGTCTACCTCACGGCGCGCATGCTGCCGGTGTTCGAAGTGGCGGAGGGCATGCCCCTCATCATCACGCTCGTCGGGCTGACGACGGCCGTGCTCACCGGCTTCATGGCCCTCGCCCAGACGGACATCAAGAAAGTGCTGGCGTATTCCACGGTCGGCCAGTTGGGCTTCATGTACGTCGCCCTCGGCTCCGGCCACCCGGATGCCGCGATATTCCACCTGATGACCCATGCCTTCTTCAAGGCGCTGCTCTTCCTCGGCTCTGGCTCCGTCATCCACGCGACGCATCACAACCAGGAGATGGATAAGCTCGGCGGCCTCTGGAAGAAGATGCCGATCACGGGTACGACGTTCTTGATCGGATCGCTCGCCCTCGCGGGCGTCTTCCCGCTCGCGGGTTTCTGGAGCAAGGACGAGATCCTTCACGCAACGCAAAGCTGGGAGGGCGGCTGGGCCCTTGTCCTCCTTGGGTTTGCGGCGGTGATGACGGCGTTCTACACCACGCGCCTCTTTGTCCGCACCTTCCTTGGCGAACCGAAGGATCTGGAAGTCTACGAGCACACCCACGAATCCAACTTCCTGATGACCGGGCCGTTGCTTTTCCTGGCCTTCCTCGCGATCACCTCAGGGCTCGTCATCTTTCACGGCGTGGGCAAAGCCCTTGGCTTTCCCGGCGGGCTCACCGAGTTCCTCTTCCTCGAAGAACCGGAGCGTTACCACATCAATTGGGCGCTGGCGGGCGGGTCCGTGGGCATCGCCGTGCTGGGCATCTTTACGGGCGCATGGTTCTATTGGCGTGGCTCAGTCGAAAGATCGACCCGCCTCGCGACCGTCCATCCGGGCATCTACGACCTGCTTCGCAATAAGTTCTACTTCGATGAGATGTATCAGTACGCCATCGATAGAGTGCTTCTTGGCTTCTCGTTCATCGTCTCCTGGTTCGACCGGTACATCGTGAACGATACGGGCATCGATGGTCCGGCTCAGTTCACTGGCTACACTGGCTCCGTCTTGAAGTATCTTCAGACCGGCAGGGTTCCGAACTACGCAATGGCGATAGCCATAGGCGTGATCGGGCTCGCTATCGCCGGTCTTGTGGTGAGGGGCTAACACATGTCGTATGACGAGGCACAGGGCTACGTCGTTCTTTCGACGCTCGCCCAGCCCCTTTTGGCGGCGCTGATCATTCTGTTCATTCCCGCGACGCGAAAGATGGCGATTCGCTACGTCTCGCTCTTCTTCGCCACGCTCATGCTGGGCCTCTCCGTCTATATCTTCACCGCCTACCAGATCGGCGGCGATTCGATCCAGATGGAGATCAGCTGGGCCTGGGTCGAAAACACGGCCTTCCTCGGCCCTCGCGGTATCTCGCTCCACCTCGGCATCGATGGCATCGCCGCGTTGATGGTGCTGCTTACCGGCATCGTCGCTTTCGCCGCGACCCTCGTCAGCTGGAAGCTCGACTACCGCCCGAAGGATTTCTTCATTCTCTTCTGGGTGCTGGTCGCCGGCGTTTATGGCACGTTCTTCGCGCTCGACCTCTTCTTCTGGTTCTTCTTCTACGAACTGGCGGTTGTGCCGCTCTATCTGCTTATCGGCGTCTGGGGTTCCACGCGCAAAGAGTACGGCGCGATGAAACTTACGCTGATGCTGGTCGGTGGCTCCGTTCTCATCTGGATCGGCATCTTCGCTATCTTCAACGCCGCCGGCCTTCACACCTTCGACTTGCAGCAGCTCTGGGCCGCCGGCGCGGATGGCACCATCGACCGCAACACCCAGAAAATCTTCTTCCCGTTCTTCGTCATCGGTTGTGGCGTGCTCGCGGCCCTCTGGCCGTTCCATACCTGGTCACCAGACGGTCACATGGCCGCCCCCACGGCGGTTTCGATGGTCCACGCCGGCGTGCTGATGAAGCTCGGCGCGTTCGGCATCATCCGGCTCGGCATCCAGCTTCTGCCGGAGGGCGCCGAGTTTTGGATGCCTGGCCTCATGGTCCTCGGCACGATTGGCGCGGTTTACGGCGCCGCCGCGGCACTGACGCAGCGGGACTTCAAGCTCATCTCCGGCTACAGCTCAGTCAGCCACATGGGCTATGTGCTCATGGGGCTCGCGACGATGAACTCGATCGGCATTACCGGGGCCGTGCTACAGATGTTCAGTCACGGCGTCATGACGGCCCTTGTCTTCCTCATGATTGGCGCGCTTTACGACCAGGCGCACACCCGCGACCTCAGGGATTTCGGTGGCATCGCGAAGGTGATGCCGTGGTGGGTGGTGTGCTATACGATCGCGGGGCTTGCGAACGTTGGCCTGCCCGGCCTCTCTGGTTTCACGGCGGAGTTCCACATTTTCGTCGGCACCTTCGAGACGTACCCACTGTTCGGCGGGCTCGCGATCTTCGCCGCCGCGCTCGCCGCTGGCTATATGCTGCGAATGTTCTCGGTCGTCTTCTTCGGTCCATTTAACCCCCGGTGGAAAGATCGGCTGCACGACATCACGCCGCTCGAGGGCGTCGCGGCCTCGGCGTTGATCGCCTCGATGGTGGTGATGGGGGTCTGGTGGGCGCCGTTTACGGACCGCGTGAGCCACACCGTCACGCAGCTCGTGGGGGTGACAGGCTGATGGACTCCCGCCCGTACTGGATCTTCATCCCCGAATACATCGCCGCCGGTTCCGCCGTGGCTATCGTCGCGCTCGAACTCATCTTCCCGAAGATGCGGCGTGAACTGCTGGGCTACATGACGGCCGTGGCCGGCATCGCCTGGGCTATCGCCGCCGCGTTCTACGTTGGCCACGACGACCGCACCTACCAGGGACTCCTCCAGGTCGATAACTTCACGACCTACTTCCGCTTCCTCGCGGCCGGCATCATCACGGTGACGGGCCTCTTATCCGCGACCTACATGAAAGACAAAGCGAAGACGGCGAGCGAGTACTACGGTCTGCTGCTCACGGCCGGCCTGGGCATGGTCCTGATGGCCGCCTCACGCGAACTCATCACCGCCTACATCTCGCTCGAACTGCTCAGCTTTAGCCTCTACATCCTCGTCGGCTACCTCAAGAAGGATGCACTGAGCAGCGAGGCGAGCCTCAAGTACATTCTCCTCGGCGCCTTCTCCAGCGCGATGCTTCTCTACGGCATCAGCCTCATTTACGGTGTCACGCAATCGACCCACTACGACGGGATCGCCCAGGCGCTGGCTGCGCGCGATTCTGGGACGACACCGGCGGTCGTTGTCGGATTCATGCTGATCATCGCAGGCGTGGGCTTCAAGGTTGCCGCCGTGCCCTTCCATATGTGGTCGCCGGACGCCTACGAGGGCGCGCCGCTGCCGATCACCGCTTTTCTTTCGACACTTTCGAAAGCGGCCGGCTTCGCGCTTTTCCTCCGCCTGTTTACGACGGCTATCGTCGTTGATGCGGTGGAGTGGCGCTGGGCTATCGCGCTCCTCGCGGCGATCACCATGGTCCTCGGTAACGTGCTCGCCATCCAGCAGAAGAACCTCAAGCGCCTCATCGCCTACAGTTCGATTGGCCAGGTCGGGTACATGCTCGTGGTCATCGCCGCCATCGGCTACGGCGACCAGGAGATAGGCCGCAACGCCTCGTCCGCGCTGTTGTTGCACATCGCTGGCTACACAATTTCTACGCTCGCCCTCTTCACCGCCCTGACGGCCTACTACAACAAGACTGGCCACGACACGGTCGAGGGTCTGCGGGGCATGGCCGAAACGCAGCCGTTCCTCGCGCTTATTGTCACCGTCTCGCTCTTCTCGTTCGCCGGGCTGCCGTTCTTCGCCGGCTTCACGACCAAGCTCTTCATGTTCCAGGCCAGCACTACGGACGAACTGATGTGGCTCATCGGCCTCGCCGTCGTAAACAGCTTCGTCAGCCTCTACTACTACCTGATGGTCCTCCGCCAGGTGTATCTGTTCGATCCGCCGGCCGGGCTGGCGCGCTTCAAGCTCCCGCCCCTGATGATGGGCCTCGGCGGTCTCCTCATGCTGGGCGTGCTCGCGATCGGCATCTACCCCGGCCCCTTCTTCGAAGCGGTCGAACACGCCACCCAGCCGCTCTATCAGCAGGGCGCGGACCTCATCGTGAAGAACCCGTAGGCGCGACCACCACCGATCCCGTAGCCGGGCCACCTGTGGGCCCGAGAATCCGAGACGGCCAGGCGCTCACGAAACTCCAACCTCCCCTGCGGAGTCGTGCTGGTATCCATCTTGCCCATTGGCCCGTGGTGGCCACAGGCTGATTGATGGGCACACGAATCGTCCCCGTGGTGGACTTCCAGGCAAACTGCTTCGCGCTCCTCGACGAAGTGGCGGAGTCTGGCGATGAGATCCTGGTCACGAAGAACGGGCGTGTCGTCGCGCGCGTGGTTCCGCCGCTGGGGTACATGGTTCCGCCAGTCGACCGGTTGCTCACCGCCGATGAACTCCTCGGTACAGCTCACTGGGGTGACGACGAGGACCTCATCGAACCGACCGGCGAACCCTGGCCCGGAGAGACGCGCGATTGGCCGGATAGCTAAGAGAAGTTGACTGCGCAGGTTCCTGACCATATTCTGCGACCATGGTCACAAGAACCGTCCCAGCTGGTGAATTTAAGGCTCGCTGCCTTGCCCTCATGGACGATGTCGAAAGCGGCGCACTCGAAATAATCGTAACAAAGCGCGGACGGCCGGTCGCGCGGCTAAGCGCGATCGTCCAGCCCACCGTTCCAGATATGTCGGATAGCATCATCTACGAGGGCGACATCGTTTCGCCGATGGGCATCGTGTGGGATGCGGAACGGTGATCACGGTCGATACGCACGCGTTTACATGGTGGCGTACCGGATCGCCGAAGCTCGGCGCGGATGCTCGGCGGGTTCTCGAACGTCACGATGAGATCGGCATCGCGGATATCGTCCTGTGGGAGATTGCGATGATGGCGGAGCGGGGCGCTCTCAAACTCAAAGCGTCCGCGAGGGACTGGATCAACGACGCGTTGAAGGATCCTCGGGTTGTGGTCCTGCCGATCACCCCGGCCATCGCTATCCTCGCGGTCGCGATCGGAAGGGCGATTCACCGAGACCCCGCCGACGCTCTCATTGCCGCGACCGCGATGGCCCATGGGGTACCGCTCGTGACCAAGGATTCGGGGTTGGAGGCTATTGTTGGCCTGGAAGTAATCTGGTGACTCCGTCCAGTCGATCGCCAGCCAACCCCGTATAGTCCGCCCCGACACCCAGACGCGGAGGCGCAGCGCGATGACCTATTTTCCCTTGACCACCGAGCAGCTCGAATGGCAGAGGCGCGCGCAGGAGATTGCCACCGATGTCCTTGCCCCGCGTTCCGCCGAGGCGGACCGCACCGCCACCTTCCCGGCCGAACAGCTCCAGGTTCTCCGCGATCAGGGCTTCTTCGGGCTGCGCGCGAGCCGCGCCCACGGCGGCAGCGAACAGGGACTGCTCACGTCCTGCGTCGTCACCGAGACGCTGGCCAGGGCCTGCCCATCGACCGCGCTCATCTACAAGATGCACATCGAGAGCACGGAGATCGTCGCCCGCGTGCCCACTGACGAGCAGGCTCGCGAGATCACGCCGAAGGTCGCCTCGGGCGAATGGCTCAGCACCGTCGCCGGCAGCGAAGGCGGACACCAGGGCGGTGCTTGGGCTGGCGCGCCGAAGTCCGCCGTCCGCCCGGTGGAGGGCGGCTTCGTGATCGAGGGTGTGAAGAAGGCGTTCGTCACGGCCGCTGGCATCGCC